>JBAVDL010000135.1:0-11762 GCA_049587175.1 Thermoactinomyces sp. | reverse complement strand
GATCAAAGTCCTTATTACAGATATTGTGGTGATATGTTTCATTTGCATGCTTCCGGTTGTCTTATACCAAGGTAGTGTTCCAACAGTTTTATATCTATTGCTTCCATTATTTTTTCACTCCTTATGCTATTTGGTTAGAAGTATATTTTTCTGGATGAAATACATAAGGAAAAATGTATTTGGTCGGGACACGAATGGGACAAAAATATTCTGCAAGAAGAAGGTTCCATTGTCGTGGGGTTGACGTTTCGGGCCTGCTCCATTTTTCCCGGATGCGGGAGATTGCACGGGAATAAGCTGCCCTTGGGCATGGGAAGTGGTCAATAGTCCCTAATGTTTTAAAAAATCTCCCAGGCTATTTACTCCTGATGAAAGGACACAGGTTCAAATTCTTTCTTCAGAAAAAAACGTCCGAAATTAGGCGTTTTTTTTATTTTTAGTCTGCTAAAACAGCCATATATCGTGCTTCTCTTCAGAAATGAAAGAAAAAAACAAAAAATAACTATTGTTATACAACAGCAACTGTGTTAATATATAAACCGTAAACAATTGCTGTTATATAATAAGCGGATGATTCAATGGGAGGGAATTTTTAATGTCTGAGCTTGTTTCAGAAGGGATCAAGGTTACTGGAGAGATGCCGCCGCTTTATCGAGAAATTTTGACACCGGAAGCATTGCAATTTATTACCAGATTGGCGCGTGCATTTACTCCGATGCGGAATCGTCTGTTATTGGCCAGAGAAGAAAGGCAAAAACGGCTGGATCAGGGAGAGCTGCCGGACTTCTTGCCGGAAACAGCTGAAATACGGAAAGGAGATTGGACCATTGCTCCTCTGCCGGAGGATTTGAAAGATCGGAGAGTGGAAATTACCGGACCTGCAGGAGACCGGAAAATGGTCATTAATGCCTTGAATTCCGGAGCCAAGGTATTTATGGCAGACTTTGAGGATGCCAACTCCCCGACCTGGAAAAACACCATCGGAGGGCAAATTCATTTGCGCGATGCTGTAAATGGTACAATTGAATACCGTAATCCCAATGGAAAAGTATATCGTTTGAATGATAATCCTGCTGTGCTGATTGTCCGACCCCGGGGTTGGCATCTGGATGAAAAACATATTCTGGTGGATGGAAACCCGGTACCGGGCGGGTTGGTCGATTTCGGGCTCTATTTCTTCCATAACGCGAGAAAATTGCTGGAAAAAGGTTCAGGTCCTTATTTTTATCTGCCTAAAATGGAAAGCCATCTGGAAGCCCGTCTGTGGAATGATGTATTCCTGTTTGCGGAACATGAATTCTCCCTCCCGAAAGGAACAATAAAAGCAACCGTCCTGATTGAAACAATTATGGCAGCTTTTGAAATGGATGAAATTCTGTATGAACTTCGTGAGCATTCCGCCGGTTTGAACTGTGGACGCTGGGATTATATTTTCAGTTATATTAAAAGGTTGAGAAATCATCCGGAAGTTATTTTGCCTGATCGGGAGCGGGTTACGATGACGGTGCCCTTCATGCGTGCTTACACTCTGCTGGCCATTAAAACATGCCACCGGAGAAATGCACCTTGTATTGGCGGAATGGCTGCCCAAATCCCGATTAAAGATGATCCAAGGAAAAATGCGGAAGCCATTAAAAAAGTCCGGCTGGACAAAGAGCGTGAAGCGAAAGACGGACATGACGGTACATGGGTTGCCCACCCGGGTCTGGTTCCGGTTGCGATGGAAATTTTTAATAAATATATGACTACACCAAATCAAATTCATAACAAAAGAGAAGATGTTAATATAGAAGCCAAAGACTTGTTAGCTGTACCTGAAGGAATGATCACCGAGTACGGTTTGCGTAAAAATATTCGTGTTGCCATTCAATATCTGGAATCCTGGCTACAGGGAATGGGAGCCGCTGCCATTGACCATCTGATGGAAGATGCGGCAACTGCGGAAATTTCCAGAACGCAGGTATGGCAATGGATTCGGCATGAACAGGGAAACCTGTCTGACGGTCGCAAGATCACCAGGGAACTGGTCAGTGAAATGATTGATCAGGAAGTAAACAAACTGCGCCGCCTTGTTGGGAAAGAAGCATGGAAAGACAGGCAATTTGAAAGGGCAAAACAGATTTTTGCCGACCTGGTGTTTGATGATGAGTTTACCGAGTTTTTGACTTTGCCCGCTTCGCAATATTTAAATTAATTCCTATTATGTGAAAGGATGAAAAAATATGAATCAACAACAAGAAGCCTTGAAAATGAAAATGGAATGGGAACAAAGCCCTCGCTGGCAAGGGATTACTCGTCCGTATACCCCTGAAGATGTCCTGAAATTGCGCGGTTCCATCAAAATTGAGTATACTCTGGCCCGCAGGGGAGCTGAACGGCTGTGGAAAATGATGGAGGAAGAGCCGTTTGTACGCGCATTGGGCGCATTGACCGGCAATCAGGCTGTACAGCAGGTCAAAGCCGGCTTGAAAGCCATTTACCTGAGCGGTTGGCAAGTTGCAGCAGACGCCAACCTGGCCGGACAAATGTATCCTGACCAAAGCCTGTACCCGGCCAACAGTGTTCCTCATGTTGTCAAAAGAATCAACCAGGCGTTGCAAAGAGCAGACCAGATCGAGCATGCTGAGGGAAAAAATGAACGGGACTGGTTTGTGCCGATCGTTGCAGATGCTGAAGCCGGGTTTGGCGGCCCGTTGAATGTGTTTGAGCTGATGAAAGGCATGATCGAAGCCGGTGCAGCCGGTGTACACTTTGAGGATCAGCTTGCATCCGAGAAAAAATGCGGCCACCTGGGCGGAAAAGTGTTGATTCCGACACAACAGGCAGTTCGCAATCTGATCGCAGCACGTCTGGCAGCAGATGTCATGGGCGTTCCAACGGTATTGATTGCCCGGACTGACGCAAATGCAGCAAAACTGATTACCAGTGATATCGATCCGGCAGATCATCCGTTCATTACCGGTGAGCGTACCCCTGAAGGTTTCTACAATCTGCGAAACGGCCTGCAAACGGCAATTGCCAGAGGATTGGCCTATGCACCTTATGCAGACCTCATCTGGTGTGAAACATCTGAACCCAACCTGGAGGAGGCCCGCCAGTTTGCCGAAGCCATCCATGCGAAATATCCGGGCAAATGGCTTGCTTACAACTGTTCGCCTTCCTTTAACTGGAAAAAGAAACTGGATCAAAAAACGATCGCCACGTTCCAGGAAGAGCTGGGCAAAATGGGATACAAATTCCAGTTCGTCACACTGGCAGGATTCCATGCACTCAACTACAGCATGTTCCAATTGGCCAAAGGTTACAGCGAACGGGGAATGGAAGCATACTCCGAGCTGCAACAGGCTGAATTCGCCATTCAGAACCAGGGATATACGGCTGTCAAACACCAGCGCGAAGTAGGTACCGGTTACTTTGATGAAGTATCCATGGTGATCTCCGGCGGAACTTCTTCTACAACCGCTTTGAAAGAGTCGACAGAAGCAGAACAGTTTACCTCCTGATTACAGATAAAAGGATCTGCCAAAAAGGCAGATCCTTTTCATTTATCAATTTCTCTGTCAGATTTCCCCGTTTTCTGTTTTTATCGTCTGATAAACCTTTTTAATCAAATCTTCCCTTGTTTTCCACAGTTTGTCAGACATGTTCACATGATATTCTTCCGGATTCAATATGCGAAGATATTCTTCCCAGAACTGGGAAAGCTGTTCGTGGTGATAAGTCCGGATTTCATTTAGTGAAGGCAAGGGATAGACCCGTTTACCGTTTTGGAACACCGGTTTCAGCAACGGGACAGCACGAAACCGTTTCAATTTTTTGCGGCGGAATGTATGAACGGGATGGAACAGGGTAAGCGGTTTGTTTTCGTCAATTTTTTCATCAACTAATGTAAGCAGATCGCCGTGTGCCTTATTTGTATCGTCAAGAATGCGATAAACATTTTTGCGTGCAGGTATGGTTACCTTTTCGGGATTTGAGGAAATTTTGATGGTCGGTTCCCACTTCTGGTTGTTATAGCGTGCCACCATTTTGTAAACTGCCCCCAGGGCCGGTTTGTCATGGGCGGTAATCAGTTTTGTTCCGACACCCCAGGAATCGATTCGGGCATTTTGCGCTTTCAGGTTTAAAATTGTAAATTCATCCAGATCGCTTGAAGCAATGATTTTGGTTTCCGTCAATCCTGCTTTGTCCAGCATCTGCCGCGCCCGTTTGGACAAATAGGCCAGGTCCCCGCTGTCAAGGCGGATTCCTTTGAGAGTTTTTCCCTGTGCTTTCAATTCCAGCCCGACTTTGATCGCGTTTGGCAGACCGCTTTTCAAAGTGTCGTATGTATCGACAAGAAGAACACATTGATCGGGAAATGCTTTGGCATAGGCGCGAAATGCATCCAATTCACTTGGGAAATCCTGAATCCAGGCGTGGGCATGAGTTCCGCTGGTAGGAATGCCGAATTTTTTTCCGGCCAGTGTGTTGGAGGTGGAATCAAAACCGGCAATATAGGTTGCACGCGCTCCCCAGACAGCCGCATCTTTTTCCTGCGCACGCCTGGTTCCAAACTCCATTAACTGGTCGGAATGTGCGACATGACGGATTCGTGCCGCCTTGGTGGCGATCAGGCTTTGGAATCCGATAAAGTTTAACAGGGCTGTTTCGATCAGCTGCAATTGCATGATCGGCCCTTCTACCCGCAGCATGGGCACTCCCGGAAACGTAATCGTTCCTTCCGGAAGAGCGTAAACATTGCCGGTAAAACGGAAGTTGCGCAACAAATCGTAAAAGTCGGGGTCAAAGTTTTCGTCAAGTGTTTTTAAATAAGCGATATCCTCTTCTGTAAAACGCAGGTTTTCAAGATATGCGACCGCTCTTTCCAGCCCGGCAGCCACGACATAACCGTTTCCGAAAGGCAGGTTGCGAAAATACAGGTCAAATGCCCGCCAGTTTAAATGAGAGCCATTTTTGAAATGGGCATACATCATCGTAATTTGGTATTTGTCTGTGTGCAATGCTGAGATGTAATCAGTCATGGGGGTTGCTCCTGTTCTTTATGATTCATTCAATAACCTTGAACATAAGGGGAATTACGTTATTGTCCTTAATATGATAGGCACAAAGTTGAAGTTCCTGATCCTTGAGTGACAGGATCCAAAAACTCTTGTCGGCAAAAGTCCATCCTGACAGATCACGCTTTGAGGGGTAGGGACGGGTAAGCGGATGCGAGTGCATGATCCCCAGCCATTGCAAATGATTATAACGCATCTTTTTAATAATGTTAAAATAGGCATGCGGATCCAGTTCCAGGGAACAGGGCAGATGATTCTGGCAGGGAACGGGAAAAAAATGGGTAATTACAGAGTGACGGCCTGCCAAAAATCCGTATCCTTCGTTTGGATATTTCTCCAGGCAATAATCCTGTATTTCCTTAATTACGTAATGGTGAATTGTAAAATAGGACGGCGGCATTGTTCCCGGCTCCCCTCGTCGGAGATTTGCAAAATCCGTTTGATCAATCTGCCATTATTTTATATTTCTATAAATAGAAAGTCTATGATCAGATTCAGTACAGAAGGATTGACTATATTATAACCTATATTTTCCCTTTGATTGTGACATTGCCGGTTAGAAATAACCTCCTTGTTGATTTTGCTTTTTCTTTGTTTTGGACAAATGATACAATAAAAGAAATTCAGATCTGCAAAAACGACAGGAAAGGCTGGTGAAAAATGGGTGAAATCATAAACCCGATCCAGGTAGGTTTGTGCGGATGGGGTGATCATGATCTGTATCCGCCCCACACAAAAGCAAAAGACAAACTGGCTGTCTATGCAGGCCATTTTCCGGTCGTTGAAGTGGACACCACTTTTTATGCCATTGCTCCCCGGGCAAGAATGGAGCGGTGGTCACAGGAAACGCCAGCCTCTTTCCGTTTTGTCGTTAAAGCATACCAGGAATTGACAGGGCATGGCCGTATAAAAGGTGCTCCCGTACGTACATGGCAGAAGATGGTACAGGAAACAAAGGACTCGGTTGCTCCGCTTGTGGAAGCCGGAAAGTTGCAGATGTTGCTGTTTCAGTTTCCTCCATGGTTTGATTGCGTACAAAAGCATGTAAAATATATACGTCGAATCCGTGAAGCATTTTATTCTTATCCGGTTGCAATAGAATTTCGGCATCAAAGCTGGTATCAGCCCGGGATGATGGAACGAACGCTTGATTTTTTGCGGAAGGAAGAACTGATCCATACGATTTGTGATGAACCGCAGGCTGGGGAAGGATCGATTCCGCCTGTGATTGAGGCAACCCATCCACAAGCTGCCCTGATCCGGTTTCATGGGCGGAATATGAAGGGATGGAAGGAATCCGGGCGTACAAACTGGCGGGATGTTCGGTATGCATATTGTTATTCCGATACCGAGCTGGACAAATGGGCAAGGCATATTCAAACATTGAGCAGGAAAGTCGGGCAGATCACTGTTCTTTTTAACAACAATTCTGAAGGAGATGCGGCAAAAAACGCCAGGCAGATGATACGCAAATTGAATCTTGACTTCAAGGGGCTGTCTTCAAGGCAGTTAACTTTTTTTGACGAGATCTAGCAGGCTCTCTCCTCCTTAAATGAAGATGGCCTGGAATTACAGAGCAAGGGAGGATTTTTGTGGGCCAGAAACGAGTTCACTTTTTGCATACCAACGATTTGCACAGTCATTTGGACCAGGCTGGAAAAATTTATGCATTAGTGGAATCTTTGCGTTCACAAATCAAGGCACAGGGTGAGTCCTGTTTGCTTTTGGATATCGGCGACCATATGGATCGGTTCCGGTTGGAAACAGAAGGAACAGATGGCAGGGTGAACCGTGCGCTTCTGGAACGGATCGGTTATGATATGGTTACTTTTGGCAATAACGAATTGTTGACTTTTTCCAAGGAACAGCTGGGAACCCTTTATCATGATGCACCATTTTCAGTTGTTTCTACCAATGTATTTGATTTGACGGGAGATTATCAGCCGGACTGGATTGTTCCCTGTCAGTGGAAAATGGTTAACGGTATTCGCTGTTGCTTTCTGGGAGCGACCATTCCTTATCCGCTGGTATACAACATGATGGGCTGGCAAGTGAAAAATCCATATTCAATCATTGAAAAAGCGGTCTGCTCCGTTCGCGGGCAAGCCGATGTGGTTGTGTTGCTTTCCCACCTGGGACTGGACCAGGATCGGCTGCTGGCTGAAAGGTTGGAGGGAATTGATGTCATCATTGGAGCGCATACACATCACCTGCTGGAACAGGCGGAAAAAATCGGCAACACCTATATAACCGCAGCTGGAAAGTTCGGGCAGGCTGTGGGGCATGTCACGGTTACTGTCGATACGGACCGGAAGCTGATTGTTGATGTTACGGCATGTTGCCATCCTGTTGAACAAAAGACCCCGGAGAAATCGATTGAAGCAATGATGGACTGGTATAGAGCACAAGCTGAACAGAATTTGTCCCAGCCTGTTGTCCAACTGAAAGAGCCGCTTGAGATTGATTGGCTTGAAGAATCCCCTTTTGCCAACTTGCTCGCCGACAGTATAAGAGACTGGGTGGGAACCGATCTGGCACTTGTGAACAGCGGCCAACTGTTATGTGATTTGCCGCAAGGGACTGTTACACAAAGAACGATCCACCAGGCTTGTCCGCATCCGATTAACCCTGTGCTGATGGAAATAAGCGGACGGGATCTCAAGGATACGCTGGAAGAATCATTGTTGAACGAGTTTAAACAAAAGCCGATTCACGGTTTTGGTTTTCGGGGGAAAATTTTGGGCATGTTGAGTGTTTCAGGGATCAAGGTCAAGTATGACCCCGCCCGGGAACCGTTTCAGAAGATCACATCACTCTGGCTGGGGGAAAAAGAATGGAAGGAAAGTGAAAAATATCTGGTAGGCATGATTGACATGTTCATGTTTGGAGCGGGCTATTTGCGACTGAAAAGCGGCAAGCTTGTCAAATATTTTCTGCCTGAATTTTTGCGTGATCTGTTGATGCACCAGTTAAAAAAACCGGACGCGATCCGGAACTGCCGCGAGCGGCGCTTTCTGACCTGATGAAAAAGAACGGATTTTACAGGCGAAAAGCAGGAAATTTTTGTTTGTATACAAAATCAAAAGGTTAGGCTACGATTCGAATACTTATTTTTACAAATAAAACTGGCTTGATTCATAACAAGTTTAGGAACAGGTTGGCTATTTGAATGCAGGGAGGTTGTTGCATGAGTTTTGTAGATGAAGTTTATGATTTGTATCGTGATCAGCTGGCAGATGATGAAGAAGATGCAGTAACGATCGTATTGAGTATCCTGGAAGAACAATCACGGGAGAATATGATGGAGCTTATCCACCAGATGGATAATGACGAAATTATGCAAATGCTGGGTGTGTACCTGGTGGAAATGTTAAAAGTCAAGATGGTCCAGGACGGGAAATTGCCCCGTTTGCGTTTTGACTCACCGGTTACACGTTATCATTAAAATTCCCTCACGTGATCAGGCTTTTGTTCATACACTGAATAAAAAAGTGTATCACGTGAGGAGGGAAACAGTTGATCCAACTAAAACCAATTGATATTGAAGGAAAACAGGTTTTGGGAATTGAAGTCAGGTTGCCGAAAACTACCTTGCTGGTAGTGACAACGGATCAGGGATATATTATGTGTGGCGCACTCGATGTTGCCTTGTTAAATGAACGTTTGTCTGAACGGAATATTGTTGCGGCCAGGGCCTTGGGGGTCAGGACTCTGGAACAGCTTCTGGATGCGCCGCTTGAGTCTGTTACCCATACAGCCGGAGAAATGGGAATCAAGCCGGGGATGACAGGGCGGCAAGCTTTACTTAAAATGATGTAAATAAAAATATTTCCCGGCATATAAAAAGCACTTTCCCAAAGGAAAGTGCTTTATTTTCACAATCAATCAGCGTACAGTGTTCAAACGTACAACATTTGCAGATTGAGGACCGCGATCGCCTTCAACAATGTCAAATTCTACGGGTTCGCCTTCTTCAAGGGTTTTAAATCCTTCAGCCTGGATTGCGGAATAGTGTACAAATACGTCGCCACCATCTTCGCGCTCAATAAATCCATAACCTTTTTCGGCATTAAACCATTTTACTTTTCCCTTCATCTTAGGGCCTCCTTCTTTCCTATTAAAAAGCGGTCAAACTCAAGCACTTGAAAACCTTTTGTTTCTGAACAAGAGGCCACAAGATGAAACTTGACTTGCAAACCCACTTTTTAACTCATTATAATCCAATCTTAGCATGCAACTTGTTAAGTTTCAAGTTTTTTACACATTACTTGAGCAGATTCCGATACCTGGACAAATTGATTTTTTTGGCCTGCAAAGTTTTTGCAAGCCGTTGATGATCCCTTTTGGGAGTGGCCAGGATATAACCGCGAAGGATGTAATCTTCGTTTAATGTTTTGATTTGGTCTTTCAAGACCAATTCTCCGATTTTTCCAGCAATTTTCCGCTTGGCGGTTTCTCGAAACAGGCGGGGGACCGGTTTCACCAGGTCGTCTAGCAGTTCCTTGTGCTCGCTTTTCCAAAGGTGGGCTGTTTGATTGATGTAGTATTCCTGCCAATCAAGAATTGATTTGCCGTCTTCTCTGGGCAGAACCTTCAGGAACCTGCGGAACATAAAATAACCGCCAATTGCCAGGAAAGCGAGGAAACAGAGCCAGAAAAACAGGTAAACCCATTGCAGCCAGGCAGGTCCGATCATATTGGTTTCACCTCTGCTGTGCTTTCTGCTGATTATAAAAGATTCTGAACAGCCGGAGCAAGTGTGATAAGAAAAGCAAAAACGCCCTCATCTTTTTTCCGATGAAGGCGTTTTATTTTTTCCATCCTTTATACAAGCAGGCTAATGCCATAACCAATCAATCCCCAACATGGTATGCTTAATAATATTGCGTTGAATACCCCGATCATTGGGCGGTGCATCATAATTCCTCCTGTAAAATAATTAGGTGGTTTGTTAATAGGTGGTTTTAGGTGAGTGGTGTTAGTGTCTTTATTATATCGGCAGGATATCGGGTTTGTCAGCTTTTCAGCGGAAATGTAATGTACATGTAAAGTTGGAGTTAAAAAGGAGAAACAGTGAAACCGGTTTGTTACAACCGGCAGGGTTTTGTTAACTTATTGTCTTTGTACTCATAAAAAAATATCAAAAAAATGGATTGCTTTCGTTATCTGTTGCAGGCTGATCAGAGACTTTTTGAAAAATCCATGGTTCTGTCTTGAGAGATGCCCCATCTTTTTCTTCCCTTGAACCGGTACAGTGTCCTTCCTGGGCATCCATACTGACATACGGAGTTTTGGCAACAAAGAAAGAGATTGACGCTATAAAAATAGTTGCGTTATATTCATACACGGTGCAAACCTGACCTGAAGGTACGCAATTAACGTACTGCAAAAAGGAGACTGGAACTATGAATCAGAATGAACACAGCTTGATTAATCCGGAACAGGATCTCTGGGACCCGTTTTATACCCGGATGGAAAAGGGCAGATATGAGTTGACCAGTGTTGAATTTACGGTAACGCATTTATGCAACCTTCGCTGCGAACATTGCGCAGTAGGTGAAGACCTCATGGAAAAAGAAGGGACGCCCCTTCCTGTCGATGATCTTATTCGGAGTCTGGAGGAAGTGGAAACACTTCAGACTGTAAGTTTTACCGGGGGAGAACCGATTCTGAATCCGCAAGTGGTAAAAGATTTGATTCAACCCTTGTTAAAATACTGCAGGGATCGCGGGATTCGCACACAACTGAATTCCAACCTGACCTTGCCTTTGTCCAGGTATCTTGACTGGATTGAAGACCTGGATATTATGCATATGTCCTACAATTATCGCAATGAAGAGGACTTTTACCGGATTGTTTTCAAGAATTACGGCAAAGAGGTTAGTCCCCGTACCGCTTTTGCCCTGTATCAGCAAATGGTGGATAATGCCTGTGAGCTTTCCAAACTGGGGGTATTTGTTTCGGCGGAATCCTTTTTAAGCCCTTTTACTTCTCCGCATATTTCAAAAATGCATCAGGCTGTTGTTGAAATGGGATGCAAACGGCATGAAGTAAATCCCTTGTATCCCAGTGACTTTGCAAAAGGGATGAAACTTTTGACCCTTGATGAGTTGCGGGATACAATCCGGGAATTGCTTCAGCATCGCAATCCGGATATATGGCTTTTGTTTGGAACACTTCCTTTTTATCCTTGCAGTAATAGACCGGAGGATCACGATTTGTGGATGCAGCTTCACCAGGAGCCCAATGTGACCGTGCGTCAGGATCCGGATGGACGTTCCCGTTTAAATGTCAATGCGTATACAGGCGATGTCATTGTGACTGATTTCGGAGAGATACCGTCTCTTGGGAATATTCGTCAGGATCGGTTAAGCGATATTTTTGAGCGCTGGCTGGAACATCCTGTTGCAAAAAAGGTTCATTGCTTTTGCCCCGAGGCCCGCTGTACCGGACCAAACCTTTTGATAGCCAGTGAATATTACCCGGATTGGAATTTTGAAGAACGAAGTGCCAACGTAACTGTCGGATAATGTTTTCTGTGTCAAAAATTGATCCCTGAAAGCTGTTGTGCAAATTGCTCCTTATATTTGGGGAAAGATGCCCCAATCGTTGACGTTTTTGACCAATATTTATCAGTTCGTCTTTCCTGCCAACTCACCTGTTTTGGAAGCAGACAAGACTCATTTCTTCGCTGTTTAAACG
>JBAVDL010000134.1:0-7160 GCA_049587175.1 Thermoactinomyces sp. | reverse complement strand
CAGTTACCGTTACATTATTTCAATACATCGTGATCCACATAACGCTTGCCATCCAGTTCGCTAATCAGATTAATAGCCACTTTGGCACCGTCACCGGCAGTTATAATCGTATGCATACTTACACCGGCACAAACACCAGCCGCCCATAACCCTTTCACATTTGTTTTTCCATCAGCATCAACATCAAAAATCGTCTTTACTCTTGGTTCCGTACCCGGTTTTGTAGTCAAACCGGCACTTTCTCCCAGGGAAGTCTGCATACCCGTAGCCATAATCACATTTTTCGCTTCAACAGATCCGTTTTCCGTTTCAATTTTAAAACCCTGATCTGTTTTGGTCAGTGCTGTAACATTGGTTTCAATAAACTCGGCACCAAATTTTTTCGCCTGGGCAATCCCTGTTTCAAGCATATCCGGCCCGGAAATTTCCTCAACTCCATAGTGGTTGAGCATTAAAGCCTTTTTCATTATATTTTTGCCATTATCCAAAAGTACAGTTTTCCTCCCTGCTTTTGCAGTAAAAAGAGCCGCAGTGGCCCCGGCAGGACCTGCACCAATAACTGCTACTTCATACATTCCAATCTCCTCCTTCACGTACATTATCATTTTATCAAAAATAAATTCTTTTTAACACTAATTTTAAACAGCAACTACAGTTGAGGCATTTTTTCCAGGATTCCCTTTAATCGCTGTCGTAATCTTGCTTTTTCGGACAGCGGAAACCATGCCGGGGCACTTCGTCAATCATCCAGAGAGCCGGACAATCCCTTAACAAAAACACTTATTTACCGCTGACTTTAAAGCTGTACATTTTTGTTTCCGGTGATGTTTTTCCCGTTTATGGCCACAAAAAAACCACTGTTCTTGGAAAACTCTTTGTCAACAAGCCCGAAAAATTCTCATATGCCGATTGAAAAAACTGTCAGGGAAATGCAGGTAACAGTCATATGAACCCAACCGTATATTGTGCAAATCTCCAGTTGTTTACTCCAAATGTCTGTGCCTAACGGGCCTTGTATGGATTCGTTAAGATCAAAGCTGCCAGGCAAATTTAGTACCTGTAGTTTCAATTGCGAGACAGGAAGAACAATGTAACGGGAATCAACTTGCCAAAAGAAATGAAGACCGCTATGTTTCGACTGCTGACAGGGTATCAGGTATTGTCAGAACCAATCATTTTTGAATTCACCGATTTCACTTTTTCAGGAATAAAAACTGGATTTGCAAGCATGAAAAAACACACGGTTGATTACGATTTGGTAATCAACCGTGTGTTATTATTATCCTCAAGCCGCCAAAGGAAATTTATTCCACCGTTACACTTTTTGCCAGGTTGCGTGGTTTATCCACATCATATCCGCGTTCCTGGCAAGCATAATAGGCAAACAGCTGGGTCGGAATTACAGACAGTACCGGAGCCAGCAAATCGAGAGTTGCCGGAATGTGGATTACTTCGTTGACCGACTTGATCAATTCGGTATTGCCTTCCTGGGCAAGACCAAGGACATTGGCTCCTCTAGCCTTGACTTCCTGAATGTTGCTGACCATTTTTTCATATAGCGGTTTCTGCGTGGCCAGAGCAATAACGGGAACTCCCTCTTCAATAAGGGCCAAGGTGCCGTGTTTCAGTTCCCCCGCAGCATATGCTTCCGAATGAATATAGGAAACTTCCTTCAGCTTCAGGGAACCTTCCATGGCCACGGCATAATCAAGTCCGCGTCCCAGGAAGAAAAGATGTTCCTTGCTGGCAATACTCCGGGCAAACCGTTCAATCGCTTTTTCCTTGCTCAGTACAATTTCTGCTTTCTCCGGCAACTGCTGCAAATGATGAATGACTTCTTCCAGCTCAGCATTTGTTTTGCTGCCGCGAATTTGCGCGAAGTAGATACCAAGCAAATAAATGGCAATCAATTGGGAAGTATAAGCTTTGGTAGAGGCCACTGCAATCTCGGGCCCGGCCCATGTAATGATGACATGATCCGCTTCACGGGCAATGCTTGAACCGACTACATTGGTGATGGCGAGCACTTTTGCGCCGTGTCTTTTGGCTTCCCGCAAGGCAGCCAGGGTATCCGCCGTTTCACCGGACTGGCTCACCAGAATAACCAGTGTCTTGTCTGTAATAATTGGATTGCGGTAGCGATATTCAGAAGCAACATCGCATTCCACCGGAATACGGGTAAACTCTTCCATGACATATTTTCCGATCAATCCCGCATGGTATGCCGTACCACAGGCTACAAAATGAATTCTGTCAATTTCCTTGATTTCATCATTGCTCATTCTGATTTCCTGTGACAGATCCACCTTGTTGTCTTTGAGACGTCCAGCCAGAGTATCACGGATTGCTTTAGGCTGTTCATGGATCTCTTTCAACATAAAATGATCATACCCGCCTTTTTCAGCCGTTTTGATATCCCATTCCACCTTGAACATATCCCTTTTTACAGGGGTTCCGTCCACTTTCATCAAGGTGATCTGATCCGTTTTCAAAACGGCCATTTCTCCATCTTCCAGAATATAGACGTTGCGGGTATGCTTCAAAATAGCCGGGATATCGGAAGCGATGAAGTTTTCTCCTTCACCTGCTCCAACAATCAACGGGCTGGCCTGACGCACAGCTACCAATTTATCCGGCTCAAACTCGCTGATGATTCCCAAAGCATAAGCACCTTCCAGGCGTGCTGCAGCTTTTTGCACCGTAGAGACCAGGTCTCCATCCCACAGATCAGCCAACAGTTTTGCTACTACCTCCGAATCGGTTTCCGATTCAAAAACATGCCCCTTTGCTGCCAGTTCTTCTTTAAGCTCAATATAATTTTCAATGATTCCGTTATGCACAATGGCAAAACGGCCTGTTTGATCTGTATGTGGATGTGAATTTTGGTCTGACGGTTTTCCGTGGGTTGCCCAGCGAGTATGTCCGATCCCCAAAACACCGGGCAAAGATTGGACTTTTAACTTTTCCCCAAGACCGGACAGCCGTCCTTTGGTTTTTCTGACTCCGATGGTTTCCCCATTGTAAACGGCCAGACCGGCAGAATCATACCCCCGATACTCCAGTTTGTTCAATCCTTCAAGCAACAGATTCTGGGCCTGCCTGGAGCCAATGTAACCAACAATACCGCACATATTCAATTACCCCCTGGTAAATTTAAAGTGACAACCATTTATTCAGGCGGTTCTACGGAATCTTCTGTTTCTGTCCTGATTCCGTCCGCATCTTTTTTCTCTGCACAGTTGTCATTTTTTTATCTTTTTATCCGTTTTCATCCACAAGACAAGATGCATCAATCGCAGCTTTTGTACAGCAGGTCACCCCGCTGTTTTGTACTGCGACTCCTCGGCTTTGATGCGAAGCCGGGAGGTATCCGCCGAAATCTCGATACTCCTCCTCCTCGTCAACTGCACTTTTCCGTTCCCATGCATGCAGTTCAGGCGCTTTACAACAAAATTGCCGATTTCATCCCTTGCTCTTTTTCCGATCACCTCCTTAACAGGTCAAATAAAAATTCATGTAACTATGGTATGAAATTATAAACCGATTGTAAAGTGCGGTATCAAAAAAAGATACCGCACTATATTTTTATGCCAGTTGATTGCGTACTTCTCCTGCAATTTGTTCCACATATTTCTTCAGCAAGTCTTCGTCAGGACCTTCTGCCATGACTCGAATCAACGATTCTGTTCCAGAGGGGCGGACCAGCACACGTCCATCATCTCCCAATGCCTCTTTAACAGATTGGATGGCAGACTGGATGGCAGCATTCTGTTCCCAGCCCTCTTTTTCTTTTACACGAACATTTACCAGCAATTGAGGATACTTGGTCATTTGCCCTGCCAAGCCGGACAATGTCTGTCCTTTTTCTTTTATAACCCGCAACAGCTGGACAGCTGTCAGCATACCATCCCCAGTCGTATTATGATCCATAAAAATAATATGGCCTGACTGTTCACCGCCAAGGTTAAAGTTTCCTTTCCGCATGCATTCCATGACGTAACGGTCACCAACTTTTGTCTGTCTGGTTTCAATTCCGTATTTTTCAGCAGCCTTGAAGAAGCCGATATTGCTCATCACCGTTGTTACAATAGTATTTCCTTGCAATTTATTGTTTTCTTTCATATAGGAACCGCAGATCAGCATAATATAATCTCCGTCAATAACATTTCCTCTTTCGTCAACGGCGATCAGGCGATCCGCATCCCCATCAAAAGCCAGCCCGAGATGTGCCTGCTTTTTAAGCACCTCTTCCTGCAAACGCTCAGGATGTGTCGATCCGCAATTGACATTGATATTTACACCGTCCGGGTTCGCATTGATGGTTGTTACATCAGCTCCCAGATCACGCAGCAGCAAGGGTGCCAATTCATAGGCTGCTCCATTGGCGCAATCGACAACAATATGCATTCCGCACAGATCCGTATCGATGGTTTGTTTCAGATGATCCAGATAGGCCTGCACCACATCATGATCGTGCATGATCCGTCCGATTTGTTCCCCCGTCGGATGGGGCAATAAATCTTGTTCATTTATTAGTAACGATTCAATTTCTGCTTCTGTTTCATCCGACAATTTGTATCCATCTGCACCAAAAAATTTGATTCCATTATCTTCAAAGGGATTATGCGATGCAGAAATCATTACTCCGGCATCGGCATGGAGATGGCGGGTCAGGAAAGCAACTCCCGGTGTTGTAATAATACCCAGTTTGTAAACATCACACCCAATAGAAAGCATTCCTGCAATCAGAGCAGACTCCAACATTTCCCCAGACAAACGTGTATCTCGACCCACTACAATTTTCGGGCGTTTTTTTTCTCTGGTCAGTACATAGGCTCCACAACGGCCGAGGCGGAAGGCTAATTCTGGTGTTAGTTCCTGATTCGCAACTCCCCGTACTCCGTCAGTTCCAAAAAATTTACCCATGTTTTCTCCTCCTCAATTATCAAAAAACATCTGTAATCAACGAATCTCAATCCTTGCTTCGGGATTCGTCTGCCCGACAACCTGAATAAAGTTTGGCAAGATAAACCGAATCGGCACCTCATGAATTCCTTCCGACAGGCCTGAAACATCAATCAGCGCTTTTATGTCAGATTGATTAATCCCTGCCAGGTTTTTGGGTGCTCCTGAAAGAGTGATATTCATGTTTCCACCGGATGGTGATAATATTCTTATCTTTTGCTTTTCTTTTTGACCCGTTACCGTAAGTGGTACATTTTCCAAGCTTTTTTGCTCAGCAGAAACTATTTTAACATAAATCTCTATTTCTTTGGGTTCCACCCTGAGTGCACCATCATGTAAAGGGAGCGGCACGGAAATGGTCATATCTTTCCGTGCATTTTTCAGATCAAGTTGCGGTCCGATATAATATTGAATATTTTCAATGTACTCTTTTGGCCCGTAAACTGTCACCTGATCCTGCCGGGCACGAATCCTCTCCACGGCGTAGCCGCCTGTCGGCAACTCTTTTACTTCAATTGAAACAGGAACTTTTTTATACGGAATACTGATTGGCACTTTTACTGATACGACATTTGGGGAAATTTCCACCTGATGAACCGGCCCTTTTTCACCATACGCCTGAAGGCGAGCGGTAGTTTCAATAGATCGCGTTTGATCCGACAGATAAACAATCGCTTTTACTGTTTTCACCTGATCCAGCTTCGCTTCCGTTCCGCGAATCAAAACTTTGGAAGGTGTTGCAATGGGCTTGTCAATATGCAAATCTTCCGGTATATTGCCAATAATGTCCACCTGTACAGGCATCTCTTTCTGCACTTTTTGGGCAAGCTTCACTTTTACACGTTTAGGCTCAACTTCCCCATTGACACCAAACGGCAAACCTTCAACCTGTACAGGCAACCGATGCTCACCCGCCCCTACATTCTGTGCATCAACAAAAACACGATAGGTCCCGGGGACATTATCCATCACCCGTTTATCTCCATATAGCCGCAATTCGACTTTGGGAGACGGGCTCAGCATTTCAAACTGCTCTTTGTCATATTTAACCTGAACAGATACATCGTGAATGGTTGTGCTGCCTTTGGTTGAAAAGGAAGAAAAGGAATGTTCCGTTACAGTAATCCATAACAGGACTGCCAATAACAAGGAAATCAAGCGCAATACCATATCTTTTTCCAACCATTTATCCATCTTTCGGCTTCCCTTCCTTTTCCTTGCGCACCCAAAAAACTGAAGAAAATTTTTCCGGCGGCTTCAGTAATTCATACAGCTTTGATACAAGCTCTTCTTCACTCAAATTTCTCTCAAGATCTCCCTGATAGGCAACCGATATTTGTCCGGTTTCTTCCGATACTATTACGACAACAGCATCAGAGATCTCGCTTAATCCTATTCCCGCACGATGTCTTGTCCCCAATTCCCTGCTGATATAAGGATTTTCACTTAAAGGCAAATAACATCCCGCCGCCATCAACTGTTCTTTACGGATGATTACCGCACCGTCGTGCAGGGGGGCTTTGGGAATAAAAATATTTTTGAGCAATTCAGCACTCAACCTGGCTTCAAGAACTGTTCCGGTCTCAATATAGTCCGAAAGGCCAGTATCTTTTTCAATAACAATTAATGCGCCAACTTTTTGCCTGGCCATTTGTGAAACAGCTTTCGTCACTTCTCCCACTATCTTTGTAGCAATCTGGTCTTCTACCTGGCTGCTCCGGCTAAAAAAATATCCTCTTCCCAATTGTTCCAAAGCTCTTCGTAACTCTGGCTGGAAAATAACAATTACGGCAATCAATCCTACAGAAAAAAAATTCTCAATGAGAAATTCCAGGGTTCTCAGTTCAAACTCATTGCTGATGACCCAGATTACCAATAACACAGTAATCCCTTTTAAAAGCTGGACAGCCCGGGTTCCCCGCAAAAGTTTGAGTAAATGATAGATCACATAACTGACAATCAAAATATCTACAACATCACTTAGATACTCTTTTATTTCAGCCAAAGACTGCATCAGGCCCCTCCATATGTACATCAAATTGAACTATTTATCTGGTATTTGCAAATTCTTGAATCCTCCAATGAACTTTTTCTTAGTTTTTCATAATCAACATAAAAATATTGAAACAAAGATTTCCCTTGCTTCCTGTTCTCCTTTTATCTGTTGATCCATCGTTTGGGTAAAGGATTTATTA
>JBAVDL010000133.1:0-3757 GCA_049587175.1 Thermoactinomyces sp. | reverse complement strand
ATGTCGGGTGCGGGTTTGCCTTTATTTATCGATTCGGAAGAGAGAATGACATCAAAAATTCCATTTAATTGCGTAATCAATAAAATCTCTTCAATTATTTCCGGTGATGAACCGGAAGCCAGTGCCAATGGATAGTTATTTTCCTTCAGCATGTTCAAAAAATTGCGCATTTCGGGAAAAACTACCGTGTTGTTCCTTGCTATATCCAAATAATATTTGTTCTTTTTCTTTATCAATGTTTCAAGAGATTCCTCAATACAGTACTTCTTTTTAAGATCCTGAAATATATCTTTTGTACTTTTGCCAACATACCGCTTTTTCATTTCAAAATCAAAATGGTTTATTCCATATTCCGCCAATAGTTTTCTTTCTGCTTCAAAATAGTTTGGTTCACTGTCAATCAGGGTTCCATCCAAATCAAAAATTACTGCTTGAATAACATTTTTCTTTTTATCTGCCATTTAATCAACCCCTTCAAACATATTATCCTATATGTCCTGGCATTATTTAAGTTGTTTGTATTTGTATCATGTGCTGACTTTTTATGCTGAAATCCTTTGGAGTCTTGAAATGTTCTTATTCAACGACTGAAATCAATCAAGGCAACTTTATCAGTTCAAATGAAATTGATGCATATTCTCAGGACTGACGTCAGGGGAAATCCCCCGGCTTTTATTTTTGTGTCAGGTTGGCATTAGAATATAAAGGTATTTTACAAATGATTCAAAGCGGAAATAATGATGGGAAGAGCCTTTGCCTGATCCTGTGCAAGGATACAGATGTCAGGATAATTTCGAAATCATTTAAATTTCCCTTGCTTTTTTGAACCTATAATACTTTTAAATGAGTTTTTCCTGATGATTATGCCATTGGGGAGGGGAATGGGGTGTTTATTGACAAACTTGTTGTGAAAGGATTGAAATGTTTAAAAGACGTAAGATTCAGATTTGACAAGTTCAGCATTATCATCGGCAAGAACGATATTGGAAAATCAACTTCTCTCAGGGCATTGGACATCTTTCTGAATGATATAAAACCGGATATGGATGAGTTTACAAATGGACAAAAACAGCTGGAAATAACCGTCACCTTTAAGTTAACCCATGAGGAATTGGAAGATCAGGAGATTATTGCCCAAGTCGGGGATTATCTGGACAGGAATAAATTAACAGTCCGAAAAGTATTTGTTTTGGCAGATAACAAAGTAAGCACGCCGAAAATCTATGTTGAACCAGGAGAAAAACTGATCAGGACTGGAGAGTGGAATAAACTCAGGGAGATTTTGCCCCAGTTTATTTATATTCAATCCATTAGAGATATTGATAAAGCATCAAGAGTGAATTCCCAATCTATTTTAGGGAAACTGATTATACCCCTTATTAAAAAAGAGAAAACGATTTGTGACGAAAAGGATAAACTGGAAGCATCCATTTCTTCGCAGATCAAGGAAGTTTTTCAGGATATTGAGAATATCCTCAGGGAACAATCACCGGATGTGCGCGGGTTGATAGCAGAACCGGAGATCAGACTGGATCGTGCGATTGATTTCAGCATATCTATCGATGACGGATATACTACGACACAAATTGAAAGAAAAGGATCCGGAATTCAGAGCTCCCTGATTGTTTCCTTGTTTCGGGCGTACGCCAAGCACCAGTTTCGTAAAAATATTGTTTTTGGCATTGAAGAACCGGATGCATATCTGCACGTCGGGGCACAAAGAAAGATCGTCCATTCCCTGCAATTGATTACGCAAAATTTTGGACAGGTTATATTGACTACCCATTCCATGGTATTTATCGACCGGGGGAATCTTAAAGGAATTACTCTTCTTAAAAGGGATGGGAACAGGGAAGTCGTGGCAAAAAGAATTAAAAAAGACCGCGACACGAGTACCATTCAGGAAGAACTTGAATTCAGAAACAGTGATTGGCTGCTATGGGATGCGGTCTTGATGGTAGAAGGAGATACAGAAAGAAAAGTTATCGATATTTGGGCCAGGAAATTGGGATACAATCTGGACAGTATAGGTATCCGAATTCTGGTGATAAGTGGCAAAGACAAAGTACGTCATCATATTAATGCCAATGCCAGGATTCTTGACGATTTTGGCGTCCCTTATGCGGTGATCCTGGATTCGGATGAAGATAATCCGGACGAGCTATGCCGCGATCTGGTCGAAAATACAGAGATCGAAGAGGATGCCTGTTTTATCTTGAGGAAACGGGAGATAGAAAATTATTATCCAAAAGAAGCGATCCAGAAGGCTTTTCCCGAAGCAGATCTTCGTTTCATAAAATTTGGGGATCATGAGGATGTGAAAAAACAGTTAGAGAAAATTTTGGGCCACAAGGCACCCACTATTGGTAAAAAAGTTGCAGAACAGATGGAGGCAGAAGAGATTCCTTCAGAAATAATCAATGCGATTCAATATTTAAAGAGCAAGGTAGTTTCAGAAGGAGAGGAGATCTTGTAGTTGTACGGGAAACGGATAACCATTGGATATACAGCGGGAATATTTCCCGGGCAATTGCGGTATCCTCCGGTTCTCCTGTCTAAATCATGCAGGCTTCTGATTAAAGCAAGAGAGAAGTGCATCAAGCGAAGAGAACGGGGCTGAAATCATTGCAACATATCTGAGTCAATAACCTTGTGATGCAATCAGGGCAGGGATCTTTGATTTGTTTGCAAGGGGAAATTCACTTGATATAAAAGTTTTGTTCATATGAAACTCACATTTTACAAGGAAATAAATCTGTTTGTTGTATTAGAGATATTTTATAATAAAAAAAGTCAACCAATTGACCATTAGGGTGGAGAAACAATGAAAAACAAAGAGGACTTGCAAGCAAGCACAGTATTAAATATTTTCCGTGCTTCCAACCTTCTGTCGCGGATCGGCGGCAAACTGACTGCACAGGTGGGGTTGGCCAGTGTCCAACAATGGATACTGCTTGGCATGATTTCCAGGAATGAGGGATTATCACTCAAAGAATTGTGTGAAGATACCCTGGTAACAAAACAGAATATATCCAGTATAGTGGAACGTTTGCACCAGGCCGGCTATGTAACGACTTGCAAAGATTTGTCCGATCGGCGTATTACGCGGGTAAGGTTGACGGAGCAAGGCAAACAGATATTGAAAGCTCTCAAACCAATAACCCGTGCCAGCAATGACCGGACATTTGAGATCTTTGAACCCGAAGAATTCATGGTGTTTGCTTCCCTGATGGAACGGTTGGTGATGCATCTTGGTCAACAGGCAGACAGAACCGAATAAGCCCTTCTTTTACAAATTTCGTCAATCCGTTGTCTGATTCGGGCAACCGTAAACCATGTTTCCAATACCGATGGTGGGGATAAGGTTGTTCAACTGATTTTGAATAACGGTGGAGAAGCAATTGTTGTTCAGGCGAATGTTCGTCAACCTGGTGAAGTAAAATCCGGTCGAAATGTGGTTGACGCTTTGGTTCGTCTTCAGCTTTAGGTAATGAATAAGTTTAAGGAAGTGTCTGATATGAACAGCAGGATTGCAGAGGCAATAAAACTTAAAAATCAGCCGGTTGCCGTATTCCGGACAGATGTTAAGCCAGAGAACGCGTTACAGTTTAAGAAAGGAAGATGGGGATGTGTCATCTCTATGCTGAATGCTGCTTCCAAAGGTCGCGTTGCTGTATTTGATGCGGATACAACGACCTGTCAAGGTGGCAAAGTCGGCTTGGGGTTCAAACGGTTTGAGACAGGTTTTATCGAATAT
>JBAVDL010000132.1:0-2313 GCA_049587175.1 Thermoactinomyces sp. | reverse complement strand
GCTGGAAGCAGCTCCGGACAATGTCCCGGTTGACATACCGGGTGTTCTCATCCCGCAGCCGCTCCTCGATCCCGTCCAGGGGCTCGTGCCGCTTGGAAGCCAGGGTGAAGCTCCAAATCCCACCGGGATACGTGGGAATGGTGGCCAAATAGGTGCGAACGCAGGGGAACAGCTCCATCAGGGTCCGGCGGACTTTGGTCAACACATGCGGGTGAAAAACGGGCGACTCGCTCTGGCAAACCATGATTCCGTCGTCTTTGAGCGCCCGGTGAACGTCCCGATAAAAAGGTTCTTCAAACAGTACTTTCGCCGGGCCCACGGGGTCCGACGAATCGACGATAAACACGTCGTATTCCCCTTTTTTCTCCTTCACAAAGGCCGCCCCGTCCTCAAACACGAAGTGGACGCGCGGATCAAGATCCCCTTCTCCGGCGATCGACGGGAGATACTTCCGGGAAACGTGAACCACCCGGGGATCAATCTCCACCATGTCCACCCGTTTGACGGACGGATACTTGACCACTTCCCGGACCGCCCCGCAGTCCCCGCCGCCGATGATGCACACGTCGGACGGCTCCGGATGGGCCGCGAGGGGGATGTGGCTGATCATCTCGTTGTAGATCCATCCATCCCGTTCGGTCGTCTGAACAATCCCATCCAATACCAGGGCCCGACCGAATCCCTCCGTCTCGATGATCGAAATCTCCTGAAAGGCCGACTTCTCCTGATGCAGCAACGATTTGACCTTCCAATTGACCCAAAAACCGAATTCTTCCTCGGAATCGGACAACCACCAACCGTCATCGCGGCAGACATATCCTTTGCCGTATTGTTCCTTTTCCATGTCAGCCTCCTCACACCCTCCGCGTTTTTTTCATTGTAACACAACTGTCCATGCCATCCCCTCCTGGGGATTCGCCCTGAACGAATAACCTGTCCCGACATATGATATTACGACAATTGAGGACGGGAGTGGAAGCCATGGTGCGAAAATTTCGCGTAACCCGGCCGGAAAATCTTTCCCTCTCCGCCCGACATCCGGCCAATTCCTTCGTGCAGGTCGTCCGCAGGGTGCGGGGCGGCGTCGTCTCCATCCTGACAGAAGAAGAAGGGACGGAAAACCTGAATGACCTTTTGCTCCGCCTCTTCCTCCCCGAATGGAAAGGCCACCAGGAAACGCCCATCCGCCATTTCGGATCCGGCTTCGTCATCCACCCGGACGGATACATTCTGACCAACGAACACGTGGTGCGACGCGCCGGAACCGTTTCGGTCCGTCTCTACGGTTACCGCCGCCCCCTGATGGCCCGCGTCGCATGGCAAGACCCCCATCGGGATTTGGCCGTCATCAAGATTCACCCGCCGTTCCCGCTTTCCCCCCTCCGTTTGGGATCGTCGGAAGCGACGGCGGTCGGCGAATGGGTCATCGCGGTCGGCAATCCCCTTGGCTTGGACCACACCGTGACCGTGGGAGTGGTCAGCGGCAAAAACCGTCCTCTACGCATCGCCAACCGCAGTTACGACAACGTCATTCAGACCGATGCGGCGATCAATCCGGGAAACAGCGGGGGACCGCTCATCAACATCCTGGGTGAAGTGATCGGCATCAACACCCTGATCATCTACCCGTCTCAAAGCATCGGATTCGCCATCCCGATCGACGACGTGAAACCGTTGATCCGCCCGTTTGTGCGGGGAATGATGGGATAAAAAAGAAGGAAGGAAATGAGAAGCGAAACAAACCGCGGATTCGCCGAGGAAACCGAAAGGGGGATGAAATCCAAAAAAACAGGGACCCGGACCTGGTCCCCGAGGATGAAGAAATTTGTTCAGAGAGGTCATCCAGCTCGCAAACAAAGCGTCCATGCGGGAAAAGGCATGAAAGGGCGACTCAAACCTTCATGAAGAAAGGACATTGGTTCGGGAAAGTCGGCCGGGTCCGAACCGACCGGAAAACCCCGTAAGTTGCTGTCAGAAACGTACGCGACGATGAGAATGATAAAGAATCATTGCGTTCACACGTCCGCTTCGGTTGGTTTCGCCTGCCGGAAATTCAAGGGGTCACGCCTTCCTTGATGCGCCCCAGCTCATCCTGCAAGCGGTGGGCCCAGCTCCTTTCCCCGATCTCCTCGGCCAGACGGGCCATCTCCTCAAGCTTGTGAACCTTCCAACAATACTCCAGGTTGGCATCCAACGCCTTCTCCCATTCCGACAGGAGAGGCCGGGGAATGCTTCCGATCAGTTTGTTGTACACGTGCAACCGGGCAATCGTCCATTCAAACCAGTGTTTCTTGTTCGGATGGACCGTAAGGG
>JBAVDL010000131.1:0-21122 GCA_049587175.1 Thermoactinomyces sp. | reverse complement strand
CTTCTGCTCCGCGTGTCTCTACTTTATATATCATGGAATTACCTCCTGAAATGCATTTTTATTTTTATTTATATAGGTTCCCTTCAATTTGACGACGAAACATTTTTGCCCGGTATTTTTTCAGAATGGCTTCATAAAAAGGTGTCCAGCTTGTCACGATTTTATCCAGGGTTTCATTCATTTTTTTGGTAAATCTGTTGATCTGATTCTGTGCAATGGTTCATGTACCCTCCATACGGGTTCATTATTATTTATGATCCGGCATAAATTCATATGAAAAAAAGGGCTGCAACTCGTCAGACTCGAACATGTAAAAGAGGGAGTTTTTTGATGAAAAAAGGCGCTTGTCTATGTTTTGGCTTTATCGGAAGTAAAATATGTTGAGATGGAGGAATTCCGATGAAACTGAAATTGGCAATGCTCAGTCTGTTGCTCGTATGTCTGGCTGGTTGCCAGCCCGATTCCCCCCCTGATTCCAAAAACCGGAAACCGGAGGTGCAATTGACGAGCCCAATCACGGGTACAAAAGTGTCAGAAGCAGTGTCCAAACCGGTCATTATGGTTATGATCAATAACCATGCTCATGCCAGGCCGCAATCAGGGCTTCACCTTGCCGATGTCGTTGTCGAGATTTTGGCTGAAGGAGAGATCAGCCGTTTTGCTGCATTTTATTATGATCATCAGGAAGGCGTGGTCGGCCCGGTACGCAGCGTACGTGATTATTATCTTGATCTGGCTGAGGGAGCCGGGGCGGTTGTGGCGCATGCCGGGGGATCCCCGTCGGCGCTGGACCGGATTCGCAGAGAGAACAGTCCCTCCATTGATGGTGTTCACCAGGATGAAAAATATTTTACCCGCGTTTCTTTCCGCAAGTCTCCCCACAACCTGTATGCCGATCTGGATGTGCTGAAACAGGTTGCAGCAGAAAAGAACTTCCCGGATTATGATGGCAAACAGGCTTATCGTTTTTCCGGGAGTGCAGCTACCGCCCAGGGACAACCGGCAGAAAAAGTGGATCTCATTTATCACAAACTGTATAAAGCTGGATACCAATATGACCGTGCGAGCAAGGCATATATCCGTTATACTGAAGGAGAACAGCAAATCGACCGGGAAACGAAAACACCGCTGTCCATGCAAAATGTGCTTGTTGTCTTTGCCAAACATCAAGTGATTGATTATGTGGGGCATCGAGATGTAAAGATCACCGGTTCCGGCAAAGGCTATCTGCTGCAACAGGGAAAAGCAGCCGCAATTGAATGGAAGTTCCGAAACGGATGGATTGTTCCTTACAGTAATGGAAAAGAAATCACTTTACTGCCAGGAAAAACATGGGTCAATGTTTTGCCGGAAACCGGGAAAGTATTTTTCCAATAGGGGCTGTTTTTCTGTTAAACTTAATAAAGGTACAACTTTAAAGGATAAAAGAACTTCCTTCTACCTTTGAGGAGGAATGATGATGCAATTAAACAAACTAAACAAAAAAGAAGTGGATCAACTATTCCGGGCAATTTTGGAGTTAAAAACGCTGGAAGAGTGTTACCGTTTTTTTGAAGATTTGTGTACGGTCGGGGAGATCAAATCGTTGGCACAAAGACTGGAAGTAGCCAGAATGTTGCAGAATGGCTGTACCTATAACCAGATTGAGACAGAAACCGGTGCCAGTACAGCAACCATCTCGCGAGTCAAACGCTGCCTCCATTACGGAACGGATGGTTATGTGCTGGCATTGGAACGATTATGCAAAATGAAGGAAGACGATTCTCCTGAAAGAGAATAACCGGTTGGAGTTCTTGATCAACTCCTGTTCAGGCTGTGATCCGTGGAAGGATTATCAGCCTTTTTCTATGGATCAGGGGTTTTCTTTTCCTCTTTCGGGAAGTGTATAATAGGGTCTGTAGGTTTGAGTCGGAGGGAAACAGTATGCTGGAACAAATGGCTGCCGGTTGGCGGCACGTTTTTAAACTGGATCCAAACAGGTGTTTATCGGATTTGGCCCTGGAGATGGTCTGTCATGCGGGAACCGATGCCATTATTGTCGGCGGTACGGATGGCATTACTTTTAAAAACACCTGGAAGTTGCGGGAACGCCTGCAAAAATATTCGGTGCCCTGTGTGCTGGAAGTTTCTGACATGAATGCCATTGTCCCGGGATTTGACGGTTATCTTATTCCATCCGTGTTGAACACCGATAATGCCTGGTGGATTCACGGTGCACACCAGAGAGCGATTCAGCGCTATGGTTGTGCTATCCCGTGGGAACAGATCCTGTTGCTTGGCTATGTTATTCTAAATCCCGAGGCGAAAGTAAGCCGCCTGACGGAGGCCAGGGCCGGACTTGGTGAAGAAGAAGCAGCCAGTTACGCCTGCCTTGTTGAGCATTTGTTCAAATGGCCGGTTTTGTATGTAGAGTATAGCGGGAAATTTGGCGATGAAAAAACAGTTCGTGCCATCAGGCGCCAACTGAAGAAAACAAGGCTGTTTTATGGCGGCGGCATCACAAACAGGGAGCAGGCGGCCATGATGGCCAAATGGGCTGACACCGTCGTGGTTGGTAATCTGGTATACACCAACGTGGAAAAAGCGGTGCAAACAGTCTCATGGGTAAAGGAAACAAATTTGCAGGAGAAAGGGTGACCCGATGCTTAACCAGTTATCGGCAGAAGCGTTGTTAAAGGGATTGAATCCCATGCAGCGCCGGGCAGTAGAAACAACGGACGGCCCGCTTCTGGTTGTGGCAGGGGCAGGAAGCGGCAAAACAAGGGTTTTGACACATCGAGTGGCCTACTTGTTAAGTGAAAAGCAGATTCATCCCTGGAATATTTTGGCGATTACGTTTACCAATAAAGCAGCACGTGAAATGAAAGAGCGTATTGTTTCATTGACAGGTTCCTATGCTGAAGATATCTGGATTTCCACGTTTCATGCCATGTGTGTCCGTATTTTGCGGCGGGACAGCAACCTGCTCGGAATCTCACGCAACTTTACCATTTTGGATCCATCCGACCAGTTGACGGTGATCAGGCAAGTTTTGAAGGAAGAAAATCTGGACCCGAAAAAATTTGAACCACGTTCGATTTTGCATAAAATAAGCCAAGCCAAAAACAGACTTGCCGGTCCGGAAGAAATGAGACAAACCGCCAGAAATCTCTATGACGAAGTGGTTGCGGATGTCTATGAAAAATATCAGGAAAAAATGCGCACCAATGAATCACTCGATTTTGATGATTTGCTGATGGAAACAGTTCGTCTTTTTAAAACCTGTCCTGAAGTGAAAGAATATTATCAGAGAAAATTTCAATATATTCATGTGGATGAATATCAGGATACCAACCATGCCCAGTATGTACTGGTCAAAATATTGGCCGAACATCACCGGAATATATGTGTAGTGGGTGACTCCGACCAATCCATTTACCGGTTCCGGGGAGCGGATATCGGAAATATTCTCAACTTTGAACGGGATTATCCCGATGCACAGCAGATCAAACTGGAACAAAACTATCGTTCGACGAAAACGATTCTGCAAGCGGCCAACCATCTCATTGCCCATAATACGGAACGGAAACCGAAAGATCTGTGGACGGACAATGCAGAGGGAGAGAAAATCCGTCTGTTTGAAGCAGGGACGGAGCATGAAGAAGCCTTTTATGTCGCTGAAACCATCCTGGAAGGAATCAAAAACGGAAACCGCTATTCGGACTATGCGGTTCTGTACCGCACCAATGCCCAGTCACGGGTAATTGAGGAAGTCATGATGAAAGCCAATATACCTTATACCGTGGTAGGAGGAATCAAGTTCTATGAGCGGAAAGAAATAAAAGATGTATTGGCTTATTTGCGGCTGATTGTCAATCCGCATGACGATCTGAGCCTGACCCGGATTATCAACGTCCCCCGCCGCGGTGTCGGAGCTGCTTCACTCGAAAAAATCAGGGCTTATGCATCTGCAAATGGTCTGTCCATGTTTGATGCGTTGCTGGAGATGGAGGAAATCGGACTGACCAGACGTACGATTCGTCCGCTTGAAAATTTTGTCAGTTTTATTCGGGAATTGCATGCCATGGTCGAATATTTGTCTGCGGTTGAGATCACGGAAGAAGTACTCAAGCGAAGCGGCTATCGGGAAGAATTGAAAAAGGAAAATACGCTGGAAGCAGCCAGCCGTCTGGAAAATATTGATGAATTTCTGTCGGTGGGGCAGGAGTTTGAAAAGCGGAATGAAGATAAATCGCTGATTGCTTTTCTGACGGATTTGGCACTCGTTTCCGATGTGGATCAACTGGATGAAGAAGAGGAAACATCCGCTGAAACGGTTGCTCTGATGACACTGCACAGTGCAAAAGGGCTGGAGTTTCCCTATGTATTTCTGGTTGGTGTTGAGGAAGGGATTTTCCCCCACTCGCGGTCGCTTGATGACGAATCGGAGATGGAAGAGGAAAGAAGACTTGCATACGTGGGTATTACCCGCGCCAAAAAAGAATTGCATCTGACACGGGCACGGATACGGACCATTTACGGGCAAACCAGTTCCAATATGCCTTCCCGTTTCCTCAACGAAATTCCGCCGCATCTGATGGATGACAAGACGCCGAAACAAGCGGGGGCCCCTTTTGCAAACCGCACCATTAACAAGAGTTACCGCCCGAATGACGAGCAGAACTGGCAGGTCGGGGAGAAAGCGAAACACCGTAAATGGGGTGTCGGAACGGTGGTCAAAGTTCAGGGAGAAGGCGAGGATATGGAATTGAATATCGCATTTCCCGCTCCAGTCGGGGTGAAAAAGCTGCTGGCCAGATATGCGCCCATTGAAAAAGTTTGATCCCTCCAAAATCCCCCTGCTTCTTTCAAGCGGGGAACAGGAGCGGTTAATTACGGTATTGACCGGTACCAGGATTCAGTGAGGGCAAACATTCCCCTCTGAGCCGGGATCCGGTTGAAGGACAGGAGGCTGAAGCAGGACTCATGCTGGAAGATGCAAAAAAACGCGTTGAAGAATTGCGTGAAGAAATCAATGAACACAATTACCGCTATTATGTTCTGGATCATCCAATCATTTCGGATACGGATTATGATCTGCTGATGCGGGAACTCATCCAACTGGAGGAAAAATTTCCGGAACTGAAAACTCCGGATTCGCCGACACAGCGGGTTGGAGGAGAGCCTCTTCCCCATTTTGAAAAAGTGCGTCATTCATCCCAAATGTTAAGTTTGGGCAACGCTTTTGCTGAACAGGATTTGCGCGATTTTGACGAGCGGGTGCGCAAGGCAGCCGGCGGGCAGAAAGTGTTGTATGTCTGTGAACTGAAAATTGACGGCCTGGCTGTTGCCTTGCGGTACGAAGAAGGACGCTTCCAACTGGGGGCGACCCGGGGCGACGGGCTGACCGGGGAAGACATTACCCAAAATCTCAGAACGATTCGCTCTTTGCCCTTGCGGCTGCGCAAACCGGTATCCATAGAGGTGCGCGGGGAAGCCTTTATGCCCAGAACCGCTTTTGAACGTTTAAACAGAGAGCGCAAGGAGCGCGGGGAAAACGTATTTGCCAATCCGCGAAACGCAGCGGCCGGTTCGCTCCGCCAACTTGACCCCAGACTGGCGGCGGAACGGACACTGGACCTGTTTGTTTATGAACTGGGGCAAATAGAGGATCGGCCAATTTCCACCCATACAGAGTCGCTTCAGTTTTTGGAGGAACTTGGATTCAAGGTGAATCCTGCCCGCAAAACCGTGGCAACAGTGGAGGAAATGCTTCAGTTTATCCAGGAATGGCGGGAAAGGCGCCCCGAATTGCCCTATGAAATTGATGGCATTGTTATCAAGGTGGATGATTTGGCATTGAGGGAGAAGATGGGAGCAACAGCCAAAAGTCCCCGCTGGGCAATTGCCTACAAGTTTCCGGCCGAGGAAGCGATTACCCTGTTGCGGGATATTGCTCTGAACGTAGGGCGCACAGGCGTGTTGACCCCAACAGCCATCCTGCAACCGGTCAACCTGGCGGGAACCACTGTCGGGCGCGCTTCATTGCATAACGAAGATCTCATTCGCGAAAAGGATATCCGGCTGGGAGATCATGTCATTGTTAAAAAGGCGGGGGATATTATTCCGGAAGTAGTAGGAGTGCTGACCGATCAGCGGACGGGACAGGAAAAGTTTTTCACCATGCCCAGCAGGTGCCCGGAGTGCGGAAGTGAACTGGTGCGTCTGGAAGGGGAAGTGGCTCTTCGCTGTATCAATCCGGAATGCCCGGCCCAGACACGGGAAGGGATTATTCATTTTGTTTCCCGCGGTGCCATGAATATTGAGGGACTGGGAGAAAAAGTAGTGGCCCAGTTGTTTGAGCAGGGATTGGTGCGCAGTGTGGCCGATCTGTACTATCTCAACCGGGAGGATTTGTTAAAGCTGGAACGGATGGGCGAAAAATCAGTCAACAATCTCCTGCAGGCGATTGAGGAGAGCAAGAAAAATTCACTGGAACGATTGCTGTTTGGATTGGGCATTCGTTTTGTCGGCGCCAAGGGGGCCAAAATTCTGGCCCGGCATTTCGGGCATATGGATGCCATCATGGCCGCCAGCGAAGAAGAGCTTGTGGCAATCGATGAGATTGGCCCGAAAATGGCGGCAAGCATTGTTACCTACATGAACAAGCCGGAAGTGCAGGAAACGATTGATCGCCTGAAGATGGCGGGTGTCAACATGGAATATAAAGGGCAGGTCAGGACACAAACAGATGCGTCCGATGATCCGTTTGCAGGAAAAACGATTGTGATCACCGGCACACTGGAAAATATGTCCCGCAAGGAGGCATCTGAATTGCTGGAAGTATTGGGTGCCAATGTAACCGGGAGCGTCAGCAAAAAAACGGATTTGCTGATTGCCGGGGAAAAGGCCGGTTCAAAGCTGGACAAAGCCAAAAAACTGAATGTCACGATCTGGGATGAAAAAACATTTTTGGAGCATTTGCCGGAAGGCGTTGTTGTCTGAAGGGAGAAGCGTCACCATTTTTCCTGAATTTGAGGTCAATTGCCGACAGGTAATTGGCCTTTGCAAATAATAAAAATTATCCGGAAAAGAGGAATATTAACAGATATAGAAGAATTTGTAATATAAAGTTTTCAAAAAAATGGGAAAGGCCGGGAAAGAATGAGCTGGAAGTGGTTTTCGACTGGATGTGCTTTGCTGACGGCTTGTTTGCTTGGAATTGCTGTGTCGCAGGAGAATGGGTCACTGGAGAAAATCTATGGCCAAAACCCGGAAAGAGGCATAGCCAATCTGAAGACGGATGCAACTGATGCCCGGGAAATCCGGCTGGAAGATTATGCGCACAAGCTGGAGGCAAAGCTGGAAAAGCCGCGGCTTGAGCCGGTACGGACTGACGTGGTGTTATCACTGGCAGGAACCGTTGGGAAAACGGGGAATCTGGCAGTGCCATACATATGGGTACAAATTGAATATCAGGAAAAACAGAAACGGGATTTGCCGACGACGATGGATGTTTATGTTCCTGTTACGGACGGGTATTTTGAAAAACAGATCCGGCTGTTTCAGGGCAGGGGAGAGTACCGTGTCATTCTCCGGCTCCCCGATCGGGAAAAGGAAGATTATTTTTACCAGATGACCTCCTTTACTGTCTATAACGCCTCTGATTCCTTGACGCGTGATATTTCTTACAGTATGGCAGGGCAGGAAGCGGAACTGAAACTGGCTTCGCCAAAGACAGGATATATTCAGGCGCAGCAAGGGGTATGGGTCGAAGGGGAAGTCAAAAATTCCGTTCAAAACGTACTGCTTCAGATCAGCAAAGGAAAAAAATCCTGGAAACGGGAAATCCGGGTAAGGGACGGACGCTTTCGGGAGCAGGTTCCTTTGCTGTTTGGCAAAGGTACCCACCGGCTGGATGTCATGGTTCCGGATCGTGACAGATGGGGGTTTTACAGGGAAGGGGCCGAACTCTACATTGAACAGACAGAGAAGATTGAACGGGAACCGATCGTTTATTCCAAAATTTATGCCCAGAGGGGAATTCACTTGACGAGGCCGGCCGCCAGTGGAGATACAGCCGGTTTGTCGTACCGGATCAGCGGACAGATTGATCCATCTGCTCCCTATGCCAAACAGACTTCGCATATGATTGTAAGAATCGAGAAAGACCAAAATAAGGCAACCTACTTTTTGCCAGTAAAAAACTACCGATTTGATGATCGGATCTGGTTGCGATTTGGAGCCGGCAAGTATGATGTCACGTTATATGTGCCGGAAATTACCAGCCAAAACCGGGATTATTTCCGCTTTTTTACCGTAGCCTCCTTTAAAGTGGAAAGTACGGCCAACAAGGATTTACGATATCTGTTGCCTTCAAGGGGAATTGAGTCGGATCATCATGAATTGCAACGCCTGTCCAGACAGATCACCCGCCATGCCTCCACGCCAAGGGAAAAGGCACGAGCCATTTATAGATATGTAGCCACTACCATGACTTATGATATGGAAAAATTTCGGAATAATGAGTTTCATTGGTCGGACAGCGCCTTAAAGTCATTGCGCACCAAAAAAGGAGTTTGTCAGGATTATGTTTTTCTGACCATTGCCCTGTTAAGGGCGGCAGATCTGCCCAGCCGTTTTGTGGAGGGAGAAGCAGGCGGTCAGCAGCATGCCTGGGTGGAAGTACAGGTGGACGGGCGTTGGCTGGTGATGGATCCCACATGGGGATCCGGTTATATAACAAAAAAAGGGACTTTCAAGAAAAAGCTGGATTTCCGGTATTTTGATCCATCCCAGGCTTTTTTGGATAAAACCCATCGGCGAACAGGATTTACCTATTGACCAAAAAAACGCGGGCAAGGAATTGGCATGCCCGCGTTTTTTTTGGAGCCGGATCAATCAACCGCTGTATTCGGCAATAACCGGTTTTTGCTCTTTATATTTTGTTGCCAATCTTCTGGTGGTATACTAGGAATGTTTCAAGGATCTTGACGAGCTTGAGGTGTTTAATGAATAAAAATATCCAGTTTACCCATAAAGTTTCGCATGAAGACGATGGAAAAATGCTGAAACAGGTACTAAGGAATACGTACCGTTTTTCCCGGCGAATGATGAGTCGCTTGAAACTTAACCAGCTGTTCACCGTAAACGGAGAGGTGCGGTATTTCACCAACCGGGTGAAAGAGGGGGATGTAATTGAGATTTTTTTATTGGAGGAAGAACCGGAGCAAATTTGCCCCCAGCCCATTCCGTTTGATGTTGTCGAAGAGGATGAAGATTTGATCATTATTGATAAACCGCCGGGGTTGGTTGTTCATCCCACATATGGATATCCGGAAGGGACATTGGCCAATGGCCTGATTTACTATTGGAAAAAAAGAGGCGAAAAAAGAAAAGTTCGCCCTGTTACCAGGCTGGACCGCGATACTTCCGGATTGATGGTAGTTGCCAAACATGCTTATGCCCATGCTTTTTTGGCTGACCAGATGGCAAAGAAGCGTTATGAGCGGATGTACTATGCCATCGTACACGGACTTGTTCAGCAAGACACGGGAACGATGGACAGGGCGATCCTGCCGCCGGGCAAAGCCGGCAATCGCTCTGTAATCATGGAAGAAGGATACCCGGCAAGAACTCATTTTGAAGTGATCGAGCGTTACAATGACGCTACCCTGTTGCGTTTGCGTCTGGAAACGGGGCGCACTCACCAGATTCGGGTTCATCTCTCTTCCATGGGACATCCCATTATCGGCGATACATTATATGGCAGCGAAGATGATACGCTTCTGATTGGGCGGCAAGCCCTGCATGCCGCTTATCTCCGTCTGTTTCATCCCCGCTTTCGGGAATGGAAAGAATGGGAATCGCCGTTGCCGCCGGATTTCAGGCAATTGATCAAAAAACTGAAGCCATAAATGAAGCTTGTCAGAGGGAATCTGGCAAGCTTCCGGCAATAAAAACGGGACATAAGACATTTTAAAAGCGGCAAACAGCCTCATTTTATACCAGGTTCTCGCTTCAATAAACATTAAGTGATTTTGGCAGGGGTTGTTTAAATCAATCCAGAAATTTTTATATTGAATTGCGGTTTGTCGATAACACCTCCAAAAGCGGTTTTGAGACACAAAGCAGTGCTGCAAACCGCCAAAGTTGAAGTGCAGCAAATGTTATAAAAATATTCTGTTTTTTAAAAAAGGAGGAAGCCGTATGATACGCCGGTCATGGTACAGGGTACTCTGTTTGCTGCCCATTTTTTTGCTCCTGCCAGTGTGGCCTGTTTTTGGCATGGACGGGGATCATTCACTGCCTGTCCGGACGGGCAAAACAAATCCCCATGAACAAACAGGCACAGGGCAGTTGTCTCCGCCTTCAGGTGAGACTGCTCCCGGAACCTGGTTTCCGGGAGCCACCCCTCCTGACGCTGATCTGAAGAAACCGCCCATTGTCTTTGTCCAGGGACTGAACGGCAAGGCACAAAGCTGGTGGAGCGAAACTTTCTATCACGGCATGAACGATATGTATGAAACAGCCTTCAATTACGGGTACCGGACTGCTTTTGTCCAGTTGCATGATGCCGGAGGCAATCCGGCAACCTACTGGGAAAATGGAAAGTTGCTGGCCCGTATGCTGGAAGAAATTTACCGCCATTTCGGGCAAAAGGTAAATATTGTTGCCCATAGCAAGGGTGGCCTGGATACACAGGCTGCATTGGTTCATTATGGTGCCAGCTCCTATGTCAATAAGGTAGTAACCTTGGGATCTCCCCATTACGGATCGCATGTGGCCGATCTGGCCTACAGCTGGTGGGCCGGATGGCTTGCAGAACTGCTTGGCCTGAAATCGGATGCGACTTATTCCCTGCAAACGGGAGAAATGGCAAAATTCCGCGAGGTGACAGACAAGCATCCAAATACCCTGAAAAACAGGTATTATACAGCAGCCGGAACAAACTGGGGGCCACCGCTGTCGGCATTATGGTTTGGGGGTGCTTATCTGTCCGCCCATGGCGACAATGATGGCCTTGTCAATGTCTGGAGCACCCGCCTGCCGTATGGACAACATTTGTTTACCAGCGATGTTGATCATGACGAAATTCGCACAGGAACTGCCTCTTTTGCCAAAATGGATTCCGTTCTCAGCACTTTTCTGGCAGGAGATCTGGCAAATCCCATCAGTTCGCCAACTCCTTCCCTTGCTGCCGGAACACGGACGAATCACTTTGTGAGAGGCGGGCCTTTAAGTGCACAGGAGGCAAAAACAGAAACCGTTCCGGTAGATGGAAGCGTTGACAACATGATCATTGCCGTATTGACGAAGTCTCTCCAAACAGAAGTAAAACTGGTCTCTCCTTCCGGCAAGGTTTATTCAGAAAAAAGCAGACAGTTTTCCCGGACCAACGATCAGGTTTTCTTTAGAGGAGCGGCGGTTCAACTGTTCCAGATCAGGGACCGGGCGGAAAGCGGCGATTGGCTTATGCAGATGAAGAGTCCACAAACAGATGCCTATTTGCTGGTTGCCATTTTCCCTGGCAAGGAAGAGGTGTCTGTCTCCATGCCTGTTCTGACGGATGAGAAAGTGCCCATTCAAATAAAATTAAACCATGCGCAACTGGAACCCGGACAAATCCAGGGAACGGTCAGAGTGCTGCCTCCCCTGGCTGGAATGGACGGAAATGTGCATAAAGCTGAAATCGTTTCCTTGATCAGATCCAGGAACAATCCGGATCTATCTGCACAATTGCACCTGAAAAAACCAGGTACTTATAACCTTACGATAGAAATCAGGGGAGTGACGACCGACGGAAAACCTTTTGCCCGTACTATTATTCGTTCTGTTCATGTTGGGAAGATAAACAGGCAGGTATTGGTGGAATAATCTGTTAAGTTCCGGTTTTTTCAGCTTGTGCATGTGTTTAGAAGCGGAGAGACACCAGTGCCGCTCAAAAGGGAAGCAGTCGAAACGGGTTGGGCACAGGCAAGCAAAAAGCCCGCCTGGAAGGAATTAAGACATCAAGACTGTTTCTTGCCAGGCGAAAAGAAAAGTCACCGTTTTTTTCATTCTGGTGCCAGTTCATTATAGAACTGGCTTTTTTGCTGAACAATTACGCAATCAGATGTGTAAAACAGAAAAATTCAATCGAAGTGAAAATAAATAGTCCCGCAATAATGCGTCTTGTCATTTCCTGCCATATCTATTGGCATTTAAACTTGGACATGTTATGTTATAAGTGAAAACAGAATAAGTGATATTTATCACATTTGAAAACAAAATGTTTCATATGTCGGGAGGTGAACACCGAAATATAAGCGTTTCTGTTTTTATATATGTGAATGATTTCACATATTCTTCACAAATACCCATAGTTGTATATGTAATTATCCTGTTTTGGAAAAAGGAGGCAGATCCCTGTGCGAATCAAAAAAACACAACCAATTATTGGTCTCATCCTTGTTGTTTTTATTGTCCTGTTTGGCATTTATTTGAGCAATTCCAGTGATTCGCTGTCGCTGTACCTGATTACAGGTGTTCTTCTGGGGTATGTTTTGACTCGTTCCCGGTTTGGTTTTGCAGGCGGAATCAAACGAATGTACTTTACTGGTGAAGGCAGTTTGACGAAAGCGCTTTTAATCATGTTTGCCGTATCCATCATTGCTGTGGCCGGAATTCATTGGGGAGCGGCTGCAGATGGAGCCGTACCTGCGTTCAGGGCAGCTGCAACCGATGCTGTGATTCCGGGAACCGGATCTGTAGAATTTTTTAACTATGCGACCGTTATCGGCGGATTTCTGTTTGGTGTCGGCATGATGTTAGGCGGCGGATGTGCTTCCGGGACCTTGACTGATTTGGGGGAAGGTTTCTTCAGGGCATTGATCACGCTGTGTTTCTTTGTTCTGGGAAGCGTGCCCGGTTATGCCTTGCAAAAAAAGATTGCGGAAACGGATTTGGGGCAGATCGGTGCCCAGGTGTATTTGCCCGACGTGTTTGGTTATACAGGAAGTGTTCTTTTCTCCCTGTTGATTCTGCTCGGTTTGTATGTTTTGACGAGGAGATATGAAGAATCCAGGAAGAAAATGGGCTTTTATGAACCTGCCACTTATGAAGAAAATGAACGCCCGCTGAAAGAGGAACAGGGTTTCAAGCTGTTCAGCTATCAGACCTATCACAAGTTTTTTGTGGAACGGTGGAGTTTTTTTACTGGCGGACTGCTTATTGCTGTTCTGTTCATTTTCATCATCAATTCAACGGGAAAAAGCTGGGGTGTCACCTCCGCTTTCAATCTCTGGGGTGTGGCTATTCTCCACAATCTGGGGTTTGATTTCTCACCTGCTTTTAACGAGATTATTGAAACTGCAAACAAAGGGATTCTGAACGATAACGGTTCGGTCCGCAATATCGGGATTATCCTGGGATCCGCACTTGCTCTCCTGCTGGCGGGAAGATTCCGGTTTGACTATGATTTCCGCTTCAAGGATACAATGTATTACTGCCTGGGCGGTTTCCTGATGGGCTTTGGCGCAAGATTGGCCAATGGCTGTAATATCGGAGCCCTGTATTCCGGAATCGGAAACTTTTCCCTGTCAGGATGGGTTTTTATGGCGGCATTGATTCTGGGAGGGATTTCAGCTTTGAAATTTTATGAAGGAAAAGTAAATATTCTTCCAACCCGTGAGTTGACATGCAGGCGGAAGGAAGTCAAAGAAGAAAAAATCGGAGCATGAATGAGCCTCGTATCTTAGGTTTTATAAGAAATTAAAAAAACAAACAAATATATAGCAACCATTTTATCTAAAGTTAGTATATTTTCCTTTTTACGAAACAAGATTTGGTTTGATTATAATTTTATTTCACGTTACGATGTATTCTGGATCCAGTATTGAATGGATCTGGAATATTATGTGAGTCTTGTAGCAAGTACAGACATTCTTTTTTTCTTGATCCGAATGTCTGTATAAAGGCTCTGTTTCCTGTTGAGTACGGTTTCGTTGATTTTAAGGATGGGTAAATAGCCCTTTCAACAGGAAATTCTATGCCAATTAACAAGCAAAACAGGAGGTATAATGATGGGCAAACGAATATTGATTGTCGGCGGTGTTGCCGGAGGCGCTTCTGTTGCTGCTAGAGCAAGAAGGCTGGACGAATCTGCGGAAATCATCATGTTTGAAAAAGGACCGCATGTCTCTTTTTCCAACTGCGCATTACCTTTTCATTTAAGTGGAATCGTTCCCAACAGTGAAAAACTGGTCCTGATGACTCCGGAAATTTTCAAGGCACAATATAATATTGAAGCACGTACAAATAGCGAAGTTTTGAAAATTGACAGGGAAAATAAAACCATCACCGTTAAAGACCTGATTACTGGAAAAGAATATGAAGAAGCATATGACAAACTGGTATTGTCACCTGGAGCCAGGCCCATATTGCCCAAAATTCCCGGGCATGACAGTCCGCACGTATTTACGGTGCGCAATGTTGTGGATATTGACAAGTTAAATAAATATATCAAAAACAATGGTGTTCGGGAAGTCAGTGTGATCGGCGGGGGCTTCATTGGAATTGAGGTAGCTGAAAACCTGAGGATGGCCGGCCTGAATGTTACCCTTGTCGAAGCGATGAATCAGGTTATGGCTCCATTTGATTATGATATGGCCCAAATTCTTCATAAGGAAATTGTCGATCATGGTGTCAATTTGATTGTCAGTGACGGGATTGAAAAAATTTCTGATGACCATATTGAACTCCAGTCCGGTAAACAGATCCCTGCCCAGGCAGTGGTTATGGCAATTGGCGTAAGACCGGAAACATCCCTGGCCGTGGAAGCAGGCCTGGAGATAGGGGAAACAGGCGGCATCAAGGTGGACCACAACTATCGGACAAGCGATGAGGATATTTATGCCGTTGGCGATGCCATTGAAGTGCATCATCGCCTGACTCACCGGAAAACCCGCCTGACATTGGCCGGACCTGCGCAAAGACAGGCACGTGCAGCAGCCAACCATATGTATGGAATACCCAACCGGAATACCGGAGTTATCGGATCATCTGTTGTTCGGGTGTTTGATTTGAACGCCGCAGCTACGGGGCTTAATGAAAAGACCGCCAAAAAGGCCGGATTTGATTATGATTTTGTCTACGTCATCCCCGGGGACAAAGTCGGGTTGATGCCCAACAGCAATCCGCTGCATTTCAAATTGCTGTTTGAAGTGCCAACCGGTAAAATCCTTGGTGCACAAGCCATCGGAAAAGGGAATGTCGATAAGCGAATCGATGTCATCGCTGCCATGATCATGATGGACGGAACACTGGAAGATTTGCAAGAGCTGGAGCTGTGCTACTCTCCTCTGTTTGGCACCGCCAAAGATGTGGTTAACTATGCTGCACTGGTCGGAATGAATATCTTGAACGGTCGGTTTAAACAGGTTCCTGTAACAAAAGTAAGGGAACTGGTTGAAGAAAATGCAGTTATTATCGATGTTCGCGAAAAACATGAATTTGAAGCGGGTCATATCAAAAATGCCGTGAACATCCCGCTCAGCCAGTTCCGGGAAAGAATGCATGAGATTCCGAAAGATGTACCGGTTTATTTGCATTGCCGCTCCAGTCAACGAAGCTATAACGCACTGATGGCCTTGCAACATTCCGGCTACAAAAACGCCTACAATATTTCCGGATCCTTTTTGGGGCTTTGCTTGTATGAGTATTATAATGACACCGTCAAGAACAGAGAAAAAATTGTTACAAAGTATAATTTCAGGTAAAAAGGTTTATTGATCATGCGAAAAGGTTTAAGCCGGATTGATTTGTTATGCCTTGTAGTAGGCTCCATTATTGGCTGGGGATCATTTACTTTGCCGGGGGACAAATTTCTTCCTGAATCAGGCGTAATCAATACCGGGATTGGTTTGATCATCGGTGGACTGGCCGTTACGGTGATCCAGAAGGGTTACTATATCATGAAGCAAAACCATCATGAAGACGGCGGGGAATTCTCCTACACCTTCAACCATCTGGGAAGAAAACACGGTTTTATCGTCGGCTGGTCACTGCTTCTCTGTTACCTCAGTCTGGTTCCGTTAAACGCGACTGCGTTTGTCCTGGTGATCAAAAAACTGTACGGTTCCCGGGTTGAATGGCTCTATCTTTATGATGTTGCCGGTTATCAGGTATTCCTGTCGGACATCATCCTTGCCAGTTTGATCATCATCCTGTTTGCCTATATCAATATCAGAGGCATTCGGGCGAGTTCGAACGCGCAAAACATCATGGTTCTGCTCCTGGTGTTGAACGTGCTGGCTGTTTTTGTGATGATGAGCTTCAAAAGCGATCATGCCATGTTTCTAACCCGGTATATTGTGGCGGGTCAACTTGATTGGGGGGAGATTGCCAAGGTTTTGGCTATTGTCCCGTTCCTGTTCGTTGGATTTGATGTAATTCCGCAGGTTACGACCGAGCTGAACTTCAAGGCGGAAAAAGCGACCCGGATCGCTGTTATTTCCATCTTTACCGGTGTTTTGCTGTACAACCTGCTCAATATTATTACTGCATTTGCGTTTACGCCTGCTGAAGCCGTGCAGCAACAATGGGCTGCCGGATCTGCCGTAATGAACCATCTTGGGAAATTCGGTTTTCTGCTCCTGGTCATTGCCTTGGCAGCGGCGGTAATCAGCGGTATAAACGGGTTTATGTTAAGCAGCAGCAAACTGATTGGCGCTTTATCCAATTATGGATTGTTTCCGGCAAAATACAGCGATTTGAACAAGAAACGCGTATTTGAAAATGGGATCAAGTTTATTACCGGCGTAAGTTTGATTGCTCCCTGGCTTGGCAGGGAAGTCATTATCTATATTGTGGATATGTCTTCTCTCCTGGCGGCTGTTGCCTATTTCTATGTATGTCTGATCGGTTACAAAATAGCTCTGAACAGGAAAGACAGAATTTTGACGTTATCAGGCATCGGGATCAGCTTGACTTTTATCGCATTGCTGATTATTCCCTGGTCACCGGGGCATTTGAATTTGGCATCCATCATACTCATGGTTGTATGGGTAATTGTAGGGATGCTATATTATAAAAAAATGACAAATACGGCTGTCACAACATCATAAATTTACAGGTATGGATAACCCTGACAAAGGGGTTATCCATATTTTTTTACTCTTCCATTCTTGTTTTTTCATGCTTCGATATATGTATATTATAATATGAAAAATCAGAGCGTCGGAGTTGACCGTGCTCATATTTTATAAATGGACGAGCATAAAAATGGATTGGAACAAGGAGATGAGCAATTGATGAAGCATTTGGAAAAGCAGGTGGCCTGGGTAGTTGGCGGCTCCAGAGGGCTGGGGGTAATGGTAGCCAAAGGACTGGCCGAGGATGGATACCGGATTGCAATCAATTATCGGCAGAGCCGGGACGCGGCGCAAAAACTGGGACGGGAAATCGAACAGGAAGGGGGGGAAGCATTGGTTCTTCAGGGTGATATCAGCCAGGCAAGCGATGTACGGCGGATGGCAAAGGAGATTGAATCAGCATGGGGGCGAATCGATGTATTGGTTTGTACGGCCGGCCCATTTATCTTCAAGCGTACCCCTTTGACAGAATTTACGGATGAACAGTGGCGGGAAATGGTTGAAGGCAATCTGTCAGGTGTTTTTTACCTTGTCAGGGAAGTAATTCCAATGATGCGAAAACAGGGAGGCGGACGGATCATTACCTTTGGTTTTCCGGAAGCAGAGACGATTCGTGCCTGGAAAGGGTACGGCTCCTATGCAGCTGCCAAGACGGGACTGGTTTCTTTGACCAAAACCCTCGCAGATGAAGAAATCCGGCACCATATTACCGTAAATATGATAAATCCCGGTGATATCCGGGATCCGTTCAAAGAGGCGACGATCAAGGAAGCACAGGGTAAAAAGGATCCCCGGACGCCCGCCGGCCGGCCGGGGACCGGGGAGGATGTAGCGAGGGTTGTGCGCTTTCTGGCCCACCCGGATTCGGAATTTATCACCGGAGCTGTCATTCCTGTTACAGGGGGTTTTGTAAATGAGTGATTTTATGTAAAATAGGCATAAGTTTAGTGTAATATTACTGTAATATTTTTTGAAAATGACAAACCATTTTTTTGATACTTACGTTATAATGTTTAAGTGTTGCAGAAAGGATGAATCAGTTTACTTTTTTTGCAGGTACCAACTCAAGACAAACCAGAAACCTGCACTGACCAGCCCGCCAATAAGACCGATTGTGCCCAGGGGTTTCCATAATAAAAAGGCAAGCCCCAGTGCAATGATTCCGGTCAGCCGGCTGGCAAAGATTGCAGCTTTTACATTCATGAAACGCTCACCACCTTTCAATCTATCATAGCACAGAAGAGAGTGAGCAGGAATTGGCAAGCCCTGTTGTCTAATATTGTAAAAGTTCATGTCTGTATTAAAGAGTAAAAGTGATTGAAATAGCATTTTTGTTTTGGGAGGGTAAGGAATGGATGATTTTCGCAGGGTGAGCATGAGGAGCGGCTATAAACCCATGCCTCCGCGCTCGCGCAGTGAACGAATAGGCCCGCGCTCCCGTTCAAGGCGATCCGGATCCGGCGGTGGAAAACCTCCAAAGACCGGATGGCGTCGCTTTTTTTCCTGGAAGTGGATTATCCTCGTATTTATCACTTCCATTCTGCTGATGGTGGGCGGTTGTTCGGCGATTATGCTGAGCGAAGGTTCTTATGAATTGGAGAAAATACAAAAAGGAAATATGCCGTTTAGCTCAGAACTGTATGATTCCAAAGGTGAACTGATTGCAACGCTTGGAACCAAACAGCGTGAGTGGGCAGATATTGAACAGTTAAAGAAAGTAAACCCGACATTGGTCAAAGCGTTTGTCAAAACGGAAGACCGCCGTTTTTATGAACATATTGGCGTTGATTTCGAGGGCTTGTCCCGGGCCGTGGTGAAAAATATTATTGCCATGGGGGCAGCTGAAGGGGCCAGTACCATTACCCAGCAGGTATGTAAAAATATTATTCTGGAAGACTCACAGAAGACCATGACCAGGAAAATCAAAGAGTTGGGCTGTGCCCTGAACCTGGAGAAAAAATATGAAAAAGATGAAATCCTTCAAGCTTATCTTAATTTTATCGGGTTTGGCGGACGAGTAGCCGGAGTACGCATGGCTTCCAAGGTATACTTTGACAAAGATCCGGTGAAAGAGAAACTGGAACCGGAGGAAGTGGCCATGCTGGCCGGAATGCCGAAAGCGCCCAATAAATATAATCCGATCAAAAAACCGGAAAAGGCCAAGGAACGCCGCAATGTCGTACTGACACAGGTCATGCCGGTTGATGATGTCATTGAGCCCCTGATTTCGCAGGAAGAGGCCAACCGACTGGCGCAAGAGCCGCTGAAGACTTGTAAAACCTGTGAAGAAAAACTGATCAAGCGCGGAAAATACGACGCTTTTAAAGATGTTGTTATTGAAGAGCTTGAAAAAGTATACGATATTAATGAAGAAAAACTTGAACGGGCAGGCCTGAAAATATATACCGGGTTGAATGTCAAAGCTCAGGAAGCCGTGGAAGAAGCCCTGAAAGAAGACTCCCTGTTTAGAAATAATAATGGGGAAAGTCTGGAAGGGGCAGATGCCAGCATTACGATGGTGGATCCCAAAACCGGCCTGATTCAGGCAATCGGAGGCGGCCGGGAATACAAGCCGGGTTACCGGAACCGGGCCACGGAAGATCCGGTGCAACCGGGATCGACCATCAAGCCGCTGACCGTTTATTCCCCGGCGATTCAGGACCTGAACTATAACGAATACTATAAAGTGGAAGACAAGAAAGTTGACTTTGCCGGTGACTGGAATCCAAGCAACTATTCCGGCGGTCCCAAAGGAGAGGTCACCATGAATTATATGGTGGAGAACTCTCTCAACCTATCGACGATCCATTTATTAAGAGAGGTTACCCTGGATCGGGCATTTGAATACGGACAAAAACTGGGGCTGGACCTGAAACCCAATGATAAGGGATATGCACCGCTCGCATTGGGAGGGTTAAGCCATGGTGTTACCTCAAAGCAGATGGCACAGGCCTATTCCGTCTTTCCAAACAAGGGTTCCTATAAATTGACTCATGCGATCAAGGAAGTGAAACAGGGCGATGAAGTCCTGGAACCGGAGAATCCGATCAGCAGTGAAGAGAAAAAGGTATTCAGCGAAAAAACCGCCTATTGGATGACCCGGATGCTGGAAGATGTTATTACCAATGGTTCCGGGAAAAAGGCTGCTTTAAATAACGGATGGGATGTAGCCGGCAAAACGGGAACCATTCAGGACGGGCAAGCGGGTTGGTTTGTTGGTTATACGCCAAATGCAGTGATGTCGGTTAACGTATTTTATCCCCAGGGTGGAAAGGATAATCCTTACCTGACCGGGGGCAGTGCGCCGGCAGAAATTTTTGGATATGTCATGAAGAGAGCACTGGAAGGCGAACAGCCGCAGAAATTCCGGTTTAATGCCCCTGAACCTACAGAACCGTTTGAACTGAAAAAACCGGAACTGAGCGCAATTCCGCAACAGGATGGTGTCCTGCTGCAATGGGGTGCACAGAATGAGCGTGTGAAATTCCAGATCTGGCGGGCCAAAGAAGGGCAGGACTTCCAGATGATCAAGGAACTGCCTGGAAATGTTGGAATGTACAAAGATCCGGTACAGGCCAAATCCGGGAATTTCTTTGATGATATGTTTGGCGGAGGAGACAATCCGCCGCAGCCGGAAACCTACCGTTACAAAGTGATTGCCATTGATACGGAAAAACCGGATGATCAGAAAGAATCTAATGTGGTAACGGTGATATTGAATCCGCAGGGAGACCAGAATAAAGACAAGGATAAAGATAAAGACAAAGACCCGAATGACCCAGGTGATGATGGATTCCCCGGACCGATTGGCGGCGGTGACCCGAATGATGGCGGCAACAATGGTGGTAATAACGGTGGAAATAACGGTGGCGGCAATAAAGGTGGCAATGATGGCGGCGATGATGACGGCGGCGGATGGTGGTAAAAAGGACTCAAAGAAAAAAAGACTGCTGGCTTTTGCCAGCAGTCTCAGCTTGTCGACAAAGTCAGTTTTCATGACAGGTCGACAAG
>JBAVDL010000130.1:0-16279 GCA_049587175.1 Thermoactinomyces sp. | reverse complement strand
CCATGATACTCAGTAACATCAAAAACTTTGAACCTGGTGCCGGCAAGCGAAAGTTTGAGCAAGGGCGGCAGGAAGCCTTGAAAAAAGAAAAAGAGTTATTGGATCGGTTAAAGCAATTACCGGATGGTGAACAAAAAGCCGGAAAAACAAAACAGATGATCAGTCTGATCCGGAATTTTAGCGGGTTCAGGGAGTATCCCAAATACAGCATGATTAGTCGTTATTTTATTTATAAGCAGGCTTTGATGAAAGAAGCCGAACAACTCGTACAGGCAGGCGTTATTCATGAAAAAGAAGATATCTATTATCTCACTTTTGAAGAACTTTACGAAGTCGTACGCACAAATAAAGTGGATTGCCAGATCATCAGCAAACGCAAGGACGAGTACAAACTGTATGAAAAACTGACTCCCCCACGTGTTATCACGTCTGATGGTGAAATTATTACAGGTAAGTATAATCGGGAAAATCTTCCGGCCGAAGCGATTTTGGGTCTGCCGGTTTCTTCCGGAACTATAGAGGGTCGAGCACGTGTCATCTTAAACATGGAAGATGCTGATTTGGAAGATGGAGATATATTGGTCACCTCCTTTACTGATCCCGGCTGGACACCATTGTTTGTATCGATAAAAGGCCTCGTCACCGAAGTCGGCGGACTGATGACGCATGGAGCGGTCATCGCACGTGAATATGGACTGCCAGCCGTTGTTGGAGTGGAAAATGCCACCAGGCTGATCAAAGATGGGCAACGGATACGCGTAAATGGAACAGATGGGTATATCGAAATCTTGTAATTGCGGAACATACTTGAATTTGTGAGCATTGATATCAATCTGCTTCTAAAAAAATTCTTTTTCATTTTTTTGACTGACAGCCCCCCTTCATTTCATCTGAAGGGGGGCTTTTTATTCCATTATCCCATTTTCCTGACGGGCACAGCCTGTTCCAGTTGTACATGCCCGTTTCGGACGACCTTGTTCCAGCCGACAGAAACACCTTTGAAGGCCAGGAAGAAAGAGCGAATTACCACATAGGACATAATCTGCCGGTATACAAAGCGCTGGATAAACAGCCAGATGAGCGGTTTCGGACTTTCCTTTTCCAGCTGGAAGGCAAAGTAGGCAGCCAGGAGATCAAACAAAAGAAAGCCGGCATAGAACATCATTGTGGTTAGGGCATGTTCAGTAAACAAACTCAGAATGCAAAGCAGATCGACGAACAGGGAAAAAGTCTGCACGCCATATTGAAAAATCCACATGTTGGGAAGAGAGACAAATCCCAGAGCCTTGTTCTTTCGGTTAAAAAGCGCGCCCCTGTGTTTCCACAGGCACTGCAATGTTCCATAAATCCAGCGTGTGCGCTGTTTGAGCAAACTTTTCAGGTCTTCCGGCACTTCTGTGTAAGCCAGGGCAAGTACTTCAAATTCTACCTTGTACCCGTGGCGCAAAAGGGTAATGGTAATGTCTGTATCCTCAGCCAGTGTATCATGCTGAAAGTATCCTGTTTCCTCCACAGCCGACTTGCGCCAGGCACCAATTGCTCCCGGAACAACCGGGATACAGTTCAGGTCGTCAAATGCCCGCCTTTCCAGATTGAAACCGGTTATATATTCTACATGTTGCCAGAGGGTGATCAGGTTTGTTCTGTTTCCTACCTTGACGTTGCCTGAAACGGCTGCTACCTTGTCATCCTGAAAATGCCTTACCAGAAGGGGAATGGCATCTTCAGCAATCAGGGTATCAGCATCAATGGATACGATGATTTCTCCTTCGGCATGGCGAAATCCCCGGTTTATCGCTGCAGTCTTGCCGCTGTTGGGTTGCGAGATTACACGAACCTGAGGGTTGCCGGCAAATTCCCTTTTGATAACTGCTTCAGTCTGATCCCTGGATCCGTCATTGACAATGATTACCTCAAGCGGTCTGTATCTGCTTTTTAATACGGAATGAATGGTTTTATTGATTACTTTTTCTTCATTATATGCGGCAATCACCACACTCACCATCGGATTGAAATGAAGCAGATCGGCGCCACGGTTCAGCCACTGTATACGCCGTTTGAATTTGACACGCTGCCGGAAGGAGAAATACATCAAAAAGGCAACACGGATAAATCCGATTCCGATTCCGGCATAAATCAGGAAGGTAAAGCTGTGTTGAAACAGCCCCCAGACAGTATAGACTGCCTTGACAAAAGGCATGTAAATCTTTTCCTCCGGTTGAATGGCCGGCATGATCCGGTTCATGGATTTCCCGGTCAGTTCACTTGCTGTTACAAACTGGTAACCGTCAGCTCTCAGTTTTTCGATCAAAGCAGGAAGCGCATTTACGGTCGCGGACCGGTCACCGCCAGCGTCATGAAGCAGTACAACGTGCCCCAGTTTCCGCTGTTGCAGGATACGGGCGGTAATCTGTTCGCTGGATGGCTTTTGCCAGTCAAACGTTTCAATGTTTTTGCTGATCATTGTGTATTCAAATTCCCGCCCCCGCTCCATGGCCCGGATTTCATCAAGGGTTTGCGGTTCCGATTCCACCTGATAAGGCGGCCGGAAAGTAGTCATGGTGTGATCGGTAAAGGACTGGAACAGGCGCTGTGTCGCATGCAGTTCCAGTTGCACCAGAAGCGGATGAATTTGTCCCAGATGCGGATGGGAATAGGTATGGTTACCTACTTCATGTCCTTCTTTGTAAAGCCTTTCAACCAGATCAGGATTCAGAACACCATTTTTTCCTGTAATGTAAAAAGAGGCTTTTACATTGTATTTCTTTAAAATATCCAGTATTTGCGCCGTATAGGTTGAATCGGGGCCATCGTCAAAAGTCAGGGCGATTTTTTTCTCACCGGTTTTGCCGTATCTTCGGACCTGGAGCGGGGCTGATGCGGACTGGTAATCAACACTTTCAATCCAGTCTCCGCTGCCCTGCACAATCGAACGGCTTCCCGTTTTGGATTTTTTTGTTACGTACAGGATTTCCCCGTCTCCTTCATATTCGGGAATCGGACTGGTTATCTGCAGCATTTTTGAGACGGTATTCTTGTCGCCTTTAAGCAGATCCCAAATAGCTTTATCTTCCGACCCCAGTCTCCAGAAAGCAATTCCCTCTGCTCCGTATTGACGAACCAGACGAAGCTGGTTGTAAAAGGCGGGAGCGTCCAAAAACCAGACAATATGCTCCTCATTTCCTTTTTTGTAGCGAAGGTAGGGGTTGCTGCTGGCCGAATCCCACTCCACATTCAGGTTATGTCGGTCCGCCAGCATCATCACCTGGTTGAAGGTTAAGGATTCTGCCGGACTGTTGCTTCCAACGGTCCAATCGTAACCGTATGTTCCCAGGCTGATAATGCGTTTGGAAGATGGAACCGGCAGGGCGTCCAGAGACTTTTTCATCCAGTTGAATGAGGCGATGGGCCCTGGCTCCCCTTCCTCATGGTGTTCCTCGTACATGATGATATCCAGATAATCGGCATATTTTGAGAGAGCTTCATAGTCGTAAGCGGGGTTATCGATCGGGACGCTGTGGATCACCTTTAGTCCGTCCTGATGGAAAACTGTTGACAATTCCCTGATGAACCGGGTCAATCGGTTTTTGTCCTCTGGACTTACCTTTTCAAAATAGATATTGATACCCGTATAGCCCTGTTTTTTTACATCCTGATGAAGTTTCTGGATCAGGGCATCCCATTTTTGCGGAGAAGCCAGCATCCGGCGGATGGAAGATCCATCCCAATCCTTGCCGGCAAAATTGTTTAACCTGGGAATTATTTCAACATGGTGTTTTTTCGCCAGTTTATCCACATTTGTATCCCGCTTGATATCCAGCGCCAGCTCTGAATTGATGGAATACCATTCGGGAATAAGTACGTCAATATCCCTGATATGTCCCAGGGCATTCAAGTCAAACCAGCCTTTTGAATCCCAGGGGACATAGAATGCATAGGTTCTGAAATCTTCCTGGCTGGCTTGTTCTGCGACTTCATCAAACAGAGGGTCCTCATTTGTTGCGTGTTCCAGTTTCTGGCGGACAGGATGGATTTCAGAGTCTGATGATGTCTCTATAAACGGCGTTACAACCGGATGATTATACAGACTGATGCCAAATACAGTAAGGCTGACCAGGGAGAGAATTCCCAATATCAGCGATATTCTTTTCAAAAACATCCATCTTTTTCCCTGGTCATGAAAGACAAACATTTTTTCATCATTCGCCAACTTTTTGATATGCACATCTTTATAAATAAGGCGAAAGGCCAGATAACAGATAAATAAAAAAAGAGTTCCTGTCAGCAAATGCAAGGTGACGTCATTGGCGGAGGAGAAAAAATGGTCAAGCCCCAGTCGGTAAGCCGACACGGTAAAGAGTGAATACAGAAGAGAAACACAGATTCCAACATAAACCACAAGCAGGTTTAACCGAAAGACAAGGCTCAGGACAAAGCCGGCAATCCATGCCGTATGGCCGATGGGCAAAATCCCCAACAGTACACCAATTGTGCCGCCAACAGCTCTCCGTTGATATGAGCCCAGAAAAAACATGGAAAAAATCATATTCGCTATTTTTCTTCTCATGTAACAATACCTCTCTAAAAGTACATCGAACAACTGAACGCATCGATAGTCAAGTGTTGCGTGAATAATGATTTTGAAGACCAGGCCGTGAAGGTAATAAAAGAATGCAAGATTAACAGGTTACATTCAAAAAGTTCGTAGACAACATGAAATTTAGTGTACGTTTTTTTTAATATTATTGAAAGACAAAAAAACAAATGGACAAAAATGAAACTGGAGGTTCCGGAATCCGGGAAAGGCTGTTGTCGGCCGGAAGGTTTTTGAGGAAGGTTCTGTTTTAACCTGGATGAAACTTTTTTCGGTGAAATATTGAAAAAGAAGCATCCCGCATTGTCATGATTGGCAATCCCAACCGTTATTGCCACTAATGAATGAACAGTTAAGTGCGGTGATGCAGACCGGAACATTTCCAATTGCCTGTCCTGGTTATTTCAAAGATTCTTGCTGAGTTTGAAAGCAGATAACAGGAGGAGTCTTTTGGTAAAAGAAGGCGAACAAATATCAAGAAAATATCTACAGTTTGATAAATAAATAGTCAAAACAAGTCTGGTTTTATATTGGACCAGTCTGATACTGTTAATATAATCAAACGACAATTATAGAAAAGCTGACTATTTTCAGGACTCCGTTCTGTCTCCGCCTGACAAAGAAGCATTCATCAAAAAATCGCTTCCTTTATCTTTGGTCAAACTGATACTATATTATATTTTTGTGAATGGTAATATATAACTATTTTTATGGAATCCAAGTTCCTTTAAAATGATAGATATATTCATGCCTGTCCATTTGCTTGAATGCATACCCGGGATTGGAAAGTATTTCGAATTCGGGTATAGCCGGAGTGGGCCAATTGCATGCTAGGGTATTTTTTACATTCTGTTTGGATTAAATTTGGTAAAATAGTAAAATAGAAAGCGGATTTTAATACCAGAATACCAGACTGAAAAGGAGAGATGGATGATCAAGAAACTGCTTTCCATACTATTGATTTTCAGCTTGATTTCCGTTGCATGGTTAGCAGGCGCTCAACATGCTGTAGCGGAGACAAGTGGAAAAAAACAGTTGGAAGATGTTCGAAACCAGCAAAAAAAGCAAGAATCAGAAATGGAGAAAATAGAAGACAAGAAAGTAGCAGCTCAAAAAGAATTAGGCAAAATCGAACAGGAAATAACCAAGTTGGATCAGCAAATTGGAGAAATTAACAAGAAAATTGCTGCTAACCAAAAGTATCTTGATAAACATGAGAAAGTCCTGGCGGCAAATTTGGAAAGAATGTATTTGCAGGATAGCGGGACTTATATGGTCCGCCTGCTGAATTCCGGGTCATTCAGTCAATTCCTGGAACGCTTTGAAATAGTGCGCTTGCTCATGAAAGGACAGGCAGATGTATTTAACAAGTATGTAGATGTGAAAAAGTCACTGGAAAAAAATAAAAAGGATTTGGAAGCCAAAAAGAAAGCGCAAGCTGAACTTTTGAAGAAATCAGAAGCCAAAGTTAAAGAGGCGAATGCCGAACTTTCAAAGTATAAGGATGAATTGAACAAACTGGAAGCCAAAGAAAGAGAGTTGCTGCAAAAATATGCAGGAGCCTGGGGCGGAGGCAGCGGAATTCTTGCTTTTCCCAGCACCCGGGGAACTGTCTACTGGAATTACGGACAGAACCGGGGCAGCCATATACACGCCGGAATTGATATTCCCCGGTCTGTTGGTACCCCTATTTTTTCAGCGGAGTCCGGAGTTGTTCAATCGATCCGTTCAGACCCCGATGGCTATGGAATCTATGTAATTATCAAGCATGATAATGGATTGTCCACATTATATGCGCATATGTATCGGTATCAAGTGATCGTAAGCACGGGGCAACGTGTTTCCAGGGGACAGCAAATCGCTGCTGTTGGAAACAACGGACGGTCAAGCGGGCCCCATTTGCACTTTGAAGTACATAAAAATGGTTCGCCCGTCAATCCGAGACCTTATTTGCAATAATATCAGAAAAGCCACCTGAACCCTGGTATGTTCAGGTGGCTTTTTATTTGCAGCAAATGCTACATGGTGAGTACGGCGCGAAATCGGACAAGTTGTTTTTTCAACCGGTTTAATTGCTCTTTTTTTGTATCATCCAGTTTTTCCGGTGGTACAGAAGTCATCAGGTAAATATAAAGGAAGAGTCCGCGGTATTCCAGGAAAATATCTATCTGTTTTTGCCAGCCATCTTCCAGGTGATGTTCCAGAAAATACCCTTCCATCAATGTATTTAAAAACAGATGTTTATAGGTGGTTTGATCCTCCTTGGGAACGGATTCAAGAGCATGAAACAGGAAAGTGGCAATATCGTATGTAAAATAGTGATATTTGACATTGCTGAAATCGTATATTATCACATTGTCATTTGCGTCAACCAAAAAACTGCCAGGTTGAAAGTCGTTGTGGATCAATCCATAAGACTGTTCTGTTTGAGGAAAAGTTTTGATTTTTTGTCTGAATACGTTGAAAAGATCTGAGATCCAGCCATCAATGCAGGAGACGTCGCGGTAAAAAATCTCTCCCTCATCCCACTCTTCAAAAAGCGGAACCGTTTCCCGCGCATGAAAGCGTGCGGACAGGGAATGCATTTTTCCCAAGATCTGTCCGATCCGGCGCAGCAACCTGGGATTCCAGACATCCGGATTGGATGTGTTTATTTTTTTCCCTTCTTCTTTTTTGAAGGAGACAATACAAAAAGGAAGCGGTAATTTAACAATGGTTTCTACCGCTTGGCCGTTGCCGGACAATATTTGATCAGGGATCGGGATGCCATTTTGGCGCAAATAGGAAACCCACTCCAGTTCCGAATAAAGTTGGCTTCGATCTTTGGCTGCAACAGGGATCAGCTTTAAGATACATGGTGTTCCGCTCCGTTTATATTGATAAACATTTTTGTAAAATCCCCCCAGCAATTCAAGCGTTGTTTCATCTCCTTGAAATTTACGGCATGCATCTTGCACGATTTCTTTTTTCCACATATACGAATACCCACCTATCTCAATTCATCAATGCTTTTTATTTCATCATAACATTAGTATACTTTATCCTTCCATGAATCCCTGTTGACAATCAACGAACTTGCGGAAAGCGTTTTGTCTGAGGGCAAAAAGATTGCTCTGGACTAAAAAAAGCAATCCACATTATGATATAAAAGGCCGCGACAGAAGGTGAAGGAGTGGAAGAGCGTGGTGAATGATACACAGCCAAACATGGGTAAAGCACAGATTGGGGCCTGGTTAAGTATTGCTGCTTATATTGTGTTGGCCCTTGCAAAATGTTGGACTGGACTGAAGACTCATTCAGAAGGAATGTTTGCAGACGGACTAAACAATATATCCGATATATTTTTATCGATTGCTATTTTAATCGGGTTAAAGGTTTCCCAACGACCGGCGGACCAGAATCATCCGTTTGGCCATTGCAAAGCGGAGACCATTGCAACGCTGATGGCTGCATTTTTCATGGTTTTGATGGCGGTTGAGATTGGGATTCGGGCTGTTCAGGGCATCTGGACTCCCCGCCAGACTCCCATTGATCCAGGGGCATTATATGTATCAATTGGTTCGGCTGTCATCTTGTTTGCAGTCTCGACGGCCAATTTTTCATTAAGTAGAAAAACCGGAAGCCAGGCATTATTTGCCGCCGCCCATGATAACCGATCCGATGCCCTTGTAAGTATTGGAACGGCAATCGGCATTACGGGTACAAACATGGGCTGGTACTGGACGGATCCTTTGGTGGCGTTAATTGTGGGAGGAATGATCCTGAAAGCGGGATGGGAAGTTGGACGGCCAGCCATTGACGGGTTGATGGACGGTTTTGACAAGGAGAAACTGGAGCGGATCAGATTGCGTGTTTTAATGATGGACGGGATTAACGAGGTAAAGGAGTTGCGTGCCCGATACCACGGCCCGCATGTATTTATTGAAATCACGATTGGTGTAAATGCCAGTCTTTCAGTAGTAGAAAGCCATCAACTGACTGAACAGGTGGAGGAAGAGTTAATCGGTTTTGAAAATATTCGTCATGTACATATTCACGTGGAACCTTCGGATATGGAAACAGCGAACCCTCCGGTACCGGCGAACTGGGAAAATTGACCACGGAAATGAAGAAGTATTGATCCTCCTTGTAAGTGGTTCGTATTGATTATCCTGCAACCCTCTGAACCTGCAACCTTTTTATCCGTCAATTCAGAAAAGGTTGCAGCTTTTATATTCCTTTTAAAAATATTGACGAAATGTGACAAGTATGACATACTATTGCGTAATAGAAAAGTATTAACTTGTTAAATGATTTCAAATTAATTTGATAACTGAACCGGTTTGGAAGCGTCAACAAAACAAGGCGGGAGGGGCTTGGATGAACTATGGTGTAATCATGTCGTTAAGTATTTACATGATTAGTATGCTTGGAATCGGCTATATCGCATATCGGAGAACTTCAGATTTGTCAGACTATGTGTTGGGTGGAAGAAATCTGGGACCAGCCGTTACCGCCTTAAGTGCAGGAGCGTCAGATATGAGCGGATGGCTGCTGATGGGGTTGCCGGGTGCCATGTATGTGGCCGGACTCAGCAGCGGCTGGATTGTTGTAGGCCTTACCCTGGGAGCATATTTGAACTGGCTTTATGTCGCACCGCGTTTTCGCAGTTATACGGAAATTGCCAACAATTCCATTACAATTCCGGATTATTTTGAAAACAGATTTCATGATTCATCCCGTATTTTACGGATTGTCTCAGCTTTGGTTATTTTTGTATTTTTTACCTTTTATACTTCTTCCGGTATGGTTTCCGGCGGAGAATTGTTCAAGTCGGCTTTTCAGATGGATTACAGTCTGGGTGTCTGGGTTACAGCCAGTGTTGTAATTTTGTATACCCTGTTTGGCGGTTTTTTGGCTGTAAGCTGGACCGACTTTGTGCAGGGGACGATCATGTTTATCGCACTGATTCTGGTTCCGGTTGTTACTCTGATGGAAACAGGGGGCTTTGGATCAACTTTTGACGAAATTCACGCAATTGATCCCGCTCTGCTTGATGCTTTGAGAGGGACAAGTGTTATTGGTATCATTTCTTTGCTTGCCTGGGGACTGGGATACTTTGGACAGCCTCACATTATTGTCCGGTTTATGGCGATTACATCCGTCAAGGAAATGAGGAATGCCCGCCGGATTGGTATGGGATGGATGATCTTTTCCATTGTTGGCGCGATGCTTACCGGATTGCTTGGAATAGCGTATTTCCACCAGACAGGGCAAACACTGGCCAACCCGGAAACGGTTTTTATCGTATTGTCGGATGTGCTGTTTCACCCGATCATTTTCGGTTTCCTGCTGGCAGCGATTCTGGCGGCGATTATGAGTACCATCTCCTCGCAACTGCTTGTAACTGCAAGCGCGCTGACAGAGGATTTTTACAAGGCTTTCCTGCGCCGGTCGGCTTCGGAAAAGGAACTGGTGCTGGTAGGCAGACTTTCTTTGTTGATTGTTTCTTTGATTGCATTGTTCCTGGCCCTGAATCCGAATGAGACGATTCTGAACCTGGTAGGTTATGCCTGGGCCGGCTTTGGCTCGGCGTTTGGTCCTGTGGTGCTTTTGAGCCTGTACTGGAAGCGGATGAACAAATGGGGAGCCCTCGCAGGCATGATTGCGGGTGCCCTGACGGTGATTATATGGGAGCAGATTGAGGCATTTGCAGAAATTTATGAAATGATTCCCGGTTTTCTGGCCTCTGCCATAGCGATTATCCTTGTCAGTTTGCTGACAGCCAAACCTTCGGCAAAGATCCTGTCCGAGTTTGATGAAACCGTAAGACAAACGGGATAGCATTCTGCAAAACGAGAAGCCATCTTTTTTGATGGCTTCTCGTTCTTTTTACAAGGCACGTGTGTATTGTTCAGGGCCGAACGATGAGATACCGCGTTTGAGTGCTGCATCCAGAACCCAATATGGATTGCGGAGCAGTTCGCGTCCCAGGAATACCAGATCGGCACGTTCATTTCCCAGGATGTCTTCTGCCTGTTCCGGTGTTGTAATCAGGCCAACCGCACCTGTATGAATACCTGTTTCTTTTTTGATGGTCTCGGCATAGGGGACCTGGTAGCCCGGATGAATTTTGGCAGGCGCTTCGGGAAGAAGTCCGCCGGAAGAAACGTCAATCAGATCAACACCCCAGGCTCTCAGTTTATGTGCCAGTTTAATGCTGTCTTCCAGCTGAATGCCGTCGGCGTTGTGATCAACAGCTGATATGCGGACATATAACGGACGTTCTTCTCCCCATACAGTTTTGACAGCCTCGATTACTTCCTGCAGGAAGCGTACACGTCCATCCAGGCTGCCTCCGTATTGGTCGGTTCGTTTATTGCTCAAGGGAGACAAAAACTCGTGAATCAGGTAGCCATGGGCAGCATGTATTTCAATAATGTCAAATCCGGCTTCTTTGGCGCGGCGTGCGGCTTCTTTAAAGGCAGTAATCACCGTTTGAATATCTTCAGCAGTCATTGCCTGAGGGGTTTGGCTTTTGTCATCAAAGGGAATGGCGCTTGGAGCAATGACCGGTTCAGGGGTGTTTGCCTTTCTGCCGGCATGTGCCAGCTGAATCGCTGTTTTGACTCCCTGGCTGTGGGCAAATTGCACGAGATCTTTTAATCCTTCAATCTGGCTGTCACTCCACAATCCCAGATCTTTGGTGCTGATTCTTCCACGTCTTTCCACAGCCGTTGCTTCAACCATGATCAATCCGACTTTCCCGGTTGCCCGCGTTCCATAGTGAACACGATGGAAATCGGTCACTTTTCCATCTTGCCCTGCTGAATACATGCACATCGGAGACATGACAATGCGATTGGGAAGCGTTACATTTTTTTGTGTGAATGGTTGAAAAATAAGGGACATCAATTTTTCACCTTCTCTTTTTTCTGTTACTTATCTAAAATTATTTTACCATGTTTGGGAGAATTTAAGCTATACAATGAACCCGGGTTCATTTTTTTGTTTGTTGGAATAAATTTTTCTTATACTTTAGAAAATAAGACTGCACAACCAGAAATCTTGACCGCTTTTAAACGGCTTTGTTATGATTATGTTGATTTTTATTACGCCTTTTGCCGTATATGTTTGGGAATATGGCCTGAACGTTTCTACCCGGCTACCTTAAATAGCTGGACTACGGTTGATAGGTCTTCGGATATCCATGACAATTTCTTCATTAACTGATATGTATTTTTGAAGAGAGTGGAGACCCGGGGTCCTGTATCGCCGGAGCGGTATAGGTCCCGGCTTTTTTATTATGGATTGCCAAGGTCATATTACAAAAAAGGGGTTACGCTTATGGAGAAACCACTAGAAAGAGTTGTTGTACTTGATTTCGGCGGACAGTACAATCAGCTGATTGCCCGGCGGATCCGGGATTTGGGCGTGTTCAGTGAACTACTGCCTGCAAGTATTCCAGCGGAAAAGCTTCGGGAAATGAAACCGAAAGGAATTGTCTTTTCCGGAGGACCGAACAGTGTTTATGATGAAAAATCACTGAAATGTGATCCGAAGATCTTTGAACTGGGAGTTCCCATTCTGGGGATTTGCTATGGAATGCAAATGATTGCTTACCATTATGGGGCACGGGTAGAGCGGGCAAATAAACGGGAATATGGGAAAGCAGAACTGGAAATCGTTTCCGACAGCCCGTTGTTCAAAGGTCTGGATGACCGGCAGCAAGTCTGGATGAGTCACAGCGATGTTGTTACTCACGCTCCATCCGGTTTTCAGGTTGATGGGAAAACCCGCCTGGCTCCTGTAGCGGCAATGAGCAATCCGGAAAAACAGGTTTACGCAGTACAATTTCATCCTGAAGTTCGCCATACTGTTCATGGCAATGAGATGATCAGACGCTTCTTGTATGATGTTTGTCATTGTGCCGGCAACTGGAGCATGGAGACATTTATTGATGATGCAGTCAAAGAAATCCGGCAAACGGTCGGAAACCACAAAGTATTGTGTGCTTTAAGCGGAGGTGTTGATTCTTCTGTTGTTGCAGCCCTGATTCATAAAGCGATCGGAGATCAGCTCACCTGCATGTTTGTGGATCACGGTTTGTTGCGTAAAGGGGAAGCGGAAAGTGTTGTACGTACATTTGGAAAAAAATTCAAAATCAATCTGGTGAAAATTGATGCCAAAGAGCGTTTTTTGAGCAAGCTGAAAGGGGTTGCCGATCCGGAACAGAAACGGAAAATAATTGGCAATGAATTTATTCGGGTATTTGAAGAAGAGTCAGCCAAATTTGGAGACCATCGTTTTCTCGGACAGGGAACCTTGTATACCGATATCATTGAGTCAGGCACCGATACCGCCCATACGATCAAATCCCATCACAATGTCGGCGGGCTTCCTGAAGATATGAAAATGGAATTGATCGAACCGTTAAATTCCTTGTTTAAGGATGAAGTCCGCAAAGTGGGAGAAGAGTTGAATCTTCCGGCAGAAATTGTATGGAGACAACCTTTCCCCGGTCCTGGACTGGGAATTCGTGTCATAGGAGAAGTGACGGAAGAAAAACTGGAAATCGTGCGGGAATCGGACGCAATTTTGCGTGAAGAGATCAAAAAAGCAGGCCTTGATCGTGATATCTGGCAGTATTTCACTGTTTTGCCCGATTTCAAAAGTGTGGGTGTAATGGGAGATATCCGTACGTATGCCTATACTGTCGGTATTCGTGCAGTTACTTCAATTGATGGGATGACCGCTGACTGGGCACGGATTCCTTACGATGTTCTGGAACGGATTTCAAATCGCATTATCAATGAAGTAGATGACGTAAACCGGGTAGTTTATGATATTACCTCAAAACCGCCATCAACCATTGAATGGGAATGATTAAGCAGGAAAGGGAAATTATATGTCAACGATTCATCGCTTTTTTCGTTTGCAAGAATACCAGACCAATATAAAAACAGAAGTCCTCGCCGGAATTACGACATTTTTTACGATGGCATATATCTTGCTGGTTTCTCCTTCCATGCTGGGGAAAACCGGGATGGATCTTGGGGCCGTTTTTGTGGCAACGGCTCTTTCTGCCGCCATCGGTACCTTTTTGATGGGGGTTATTGCCAATTACCCGATTGCATTGGCCCCTGGTCTTGGATTGATTGCCTACTTCACGTTTACAGTTGTTCTGGGAATGGGATTGCCATGGCAAACAGCACTGGGAGCTGTATTTATCTCAGGAATTATCTTTTTTCTATTAACGGTTACAAAAATCCGTGAATTGATTATCAATTCGATTCCGCCAGGCCTGAAATATGCTGTTTCTGCCGGAATTGGAATCTTTATTGCTTTTATCGGTCTGAAAAATGCCGGCATCATTATCGCTTCAGAATCCACTTTTGTCGCATTTAACCCGCAACTGACCGAAAAGCCGGATATTTTGCTGACGATATTTGGCTTGTTTGTTACTGCTGTTCTCATGGTACGGAAAGTCAAAGGAGCGATTTTCCTCGGGATGCTGATTACCGCGGCGGCTGGCATGTTAACCGGACAAATCCATATACCGACGCAGTTTTTTGATCTTCCGCCAAGTATTGCTCCCACTTTTATGAAACTGGATATTCCGGGAGCATTTGAACTGGGATTGTTTACAATTGTATTTGCTTTTCTGTTTGTTGATCTGTTTGACAATGCCGGTACATTAATCGGTGTTGCCAACCAGGCGGGATTACTGAAGAACAATAAACTTCCCCGTGCAGGAAGAGCCCTGTTTACCGATTCCATTGCAACAATGTTAGGAGCAGTCTTTGGCACATCAACCGTTACTTCTTATATTGAATCTTCTGCCGGAGTGGCAACCGGCGGCCGTACCGGATTAACTTCGGTCGTAACAGCAATATGTTTTGTTGCCGCCTTGTTTTTCTTCCCGCTGGTGGAGTCGCTTGCCTCCGTGTCTGCGATTACCACGCCTGCTTTGGTCATTGTTGGAGTGCTGATGGCGGGAAACCTGAAAAAGATTGAATGGGAAAATCTGAGTGAAGCAATTCCGGCATTTCTAACGGTCATATTCATGCCGCTTTCATTCAGCATAGCAACCGGGATCGCCGCCGGCTTTGTCTTGTATCCGGTCTGTAAACTGGCTGCCGGCAAAGGAAAGCAAGTGCATCCTGTTGTATACATTCTGGGGGTTATCTTTGTACTGCGCTTTGCCTTTTTGGGAGCGATCTGAATAAAATTGTCTGAAGCTTTCTCCAGTCGGGGGAAGCTTTTTTGCATATTTTACAACTTGATCAGAAAACTAGGGAGAAAGGGGGAATCGAAACATGATAAGGCAAAAAAGGCTGATAATCGGATTAAGTATACTGATTCTAATGCTTGCCTGTCCGGATAATGTATTTGCCAAAGACGTCTGCCAGGGGATTCAGCCGCATGTGTGCCAGGCAGTCAGGCAATTGATCAAACAGAAAGAGGATGCGGTAAATCACCATCGTCTACATTTATATCTGGAAACCATTGATCCGGAAAAGCCGATGTACTTGCAGGAACAAAAAAGGTGGTTTCAGGATGCTGTTCGGGTGCTTGATCCGGGATCTTATCATTTGCGCGTCCGATCGATCCAGCCGGACGGGAACAAGAAATTGCGCATAGATCTGGAGCAAAAATACTCTGTCCGTGGGCAAGATACAAAAGGTCAAATACCATTTATTTTGCGATATACCAATAAAGGCTGGAAAGATGCGGATCTTCCTTTCAGACGATTTGGAGATAACCTGATTACTGTTTATTACACTGAGCCTTCCTTTGAAAACAAAGCACAGACTGCTTACCAGACTCTGAACAAAGCAGTTCTTATCCTGCAAAAGAAATTCGGCTGGAAACCGCAGAAAGTTGAAGTCAAGCTATATCACTCCCCTGCCTTGTTTCATCACTCGGTTAAACCTTCTTTGCCCTGGTGGGCAGGCGGCTGGCATGAAGCCGGACAATCAATCAAATTTGTGGCAAACGGGCTGGAGCCGGAATCGTTGGCTTCTGGTCTGATTCATGAACTTGTCCACCAGATGGTAAGCGACCTGACCAATGATAATGCCGCCTACTGGTTGCAAGAAGGAGCAGCGATGTATTATGAAGCGAATTTAATGCCCGGGTTGCGGATTGTCCATCATACGAACAACCTGGAAGAAAAGTGGACTTTATCGGAACTGGAGAACAAGCAACTGGAAAAATTGCCTGCACAGGAGGCGCACAATTACTATTTACACAGCTATATCTGGTATGAAAAACTGCTGAAAAAATATGGCGAACAGGGAATGAAAAAATTGTTTGCCCATCTGAAGAAGTTTTCTTATCTTGATTGTGAAAGTGACCAAAAAAGAACCGTATTGAACCAGAGAACACGGGACGCATTGGCAACAGTTTTTCATCTTGCACCCCGATAATAAATTTCTTTATAAAAAATGAAAAAAAGTGTTGACATATATTTAGCAGGGTGTTAGGATATTATTTGTCGCCGCGAGATGGCGGCAAACAACGAAAGAACGTGTTCCTTGAAAACTGAAGAGTGATGACAGTGACTCGTTAATTCATATTGAGCAATCAAACTTTTTTGGAGAGTTTGATCCTGGCTCAGGATGAACGCTGGCGGCGTGCCTAATACATGCAAGTCGAGCGGGGCCCGCCCCTTCGGGGGATTGGGCCCAGCGGCGAACGGGT
>JBAVDL010000129.1:0-1656 GCA_049587175.1 Thermoactinomyces sp. | reverse complement strand
CAAGGGAGCCTTCGCCCGCAACCTGAAAGAACGGCTGAATGAAATCTGGCCGTCGATTCCCGACCATTTCCTGCTGTCGGAGGATCACACGAAACCGGAAGCGGTCCGGAAGGGAGATTTGTCCCTCGACCAGGTGCGGCAGCGGCTGGACCGGCTGGAAACCGTGAAAAAGGCGGAGTTTCTGTGCGGCATCCACCTGGACCGCAACGACCCGGTGGTGGGAGATCCGGACCGCCTCGTAAGCACCATTGAAGAGACCATCGACAAGCTCCTTCCCCTCTACCGGCTCGCCGCGAGCGTGCGGGTTACCCAAGGATAAATCGAAAACGAGGAAAGAAACCGATGAAGCTGACTCCATGCTGAGGGAGGGACGCGATTTTCCGCCTCTTCTCCAATGCAGCAGGGGTTGCTGGGCGGAAAACCGTTCCGTTCCGGCATCGTCAATAAACTGAGAAACCCGCTCCAACGGCGGGTTTCTGTCGTCGGGAGCCGTATGCTCCCCATCAATGCTTCCGTGAATGCCGTTTACAAGCGGAATCCGCCGTCCGCTCCAAGGCGCCTGCAGTCCTCATCCACCTTTCCTGACAACCAGGGTTCCCCGCATCAACACGTCGACCGGACTCCCCAGCCATACCGATGGGGACGAAGAACTCCATCTGAGCCGGATACATCCCCTTTTTTCCGATCCCGCCGGTCCTTGCTCCACCCGCACCCTCTCCGACAATCCGAGGGACTGAAACCGATGGTAACCGATCAAACCGAGGGCCGCTCCTCCGGTCGCCGCATCTTCACCGCCCTTGAGGGAAGTGGTAAAGACGCGGAGAGCGACGTGCCCCTCATCCATCACGGCAAAAAAGCAAAGACCCGTCCAGCCGTGCCTCCGGCACTCCCGCAGGATGATTTCGGACGAAAAGGTCAACCGATACAGAATGCCCGGGGAACGAAGGGGGATGTACAGCCTTTGCCTGCCGACGCCGGTGACGGCCGGTTCCCCGCCCAAAAGTTGTTCCTCCAGACCCAGCCGGTGGAGCACGGACCGATCCTTTAGCCGACGGGCCTTGTCCACATCCTGCCGGATCCAGTATTGTCCCTCGTCCCGATGCACCGTGACGGGACCGATCGCCGTCTCAAAGGGGCAATCCTTTCCCGCCTGCAGGCAAGCGGCCCCGGCCAAGAGGGTCTGGGTGCAGAAGGTCAGTTCCTCGTAGGGAGAGAAGGTCCGGTGCATCCAATTTCCCGAGGCGCTTTTCCAGACAAAACACGTATCCGGCAATCCCAACCGGCGGGCGACAAACTGACAGTCCCGGGGACGGGGGGGCGACGGACAAACCACCACCCCCGTCAGATTCCCCGGCATCGAGTCCCGGTGAAACACCCTGGCCAGATAGACCTCCTCCACTTCCGATCCCTCCCCTTGCCGAAAAGTCTCAAATTCCCAGTTTCTCTTTCAGAAATTGTCCGGTGTAGGAAGCCTCGACCCGTGCCACCTCTTCCGGTGTTCCCTCCGCCACCAGGTTTCCTCCCGCCTCTCCTCCTTCCGGCCCGAGGTCGATCACCCAATCGGAACCGCTGATCAGATCCAGGTGATGTTCAACCAAAATCACGGTATGGCCCGCATCAACCAGTTTGTTCAGGAGAACGTGCAACCGCCGGACG
>JBAVDL010000128.1:0-31924 GCA_049587175.1 Thermoactinomyces sp. | reverse complement strand
CAAACAGATAGAGCTGCAGATTTTTTTGCTGTACTTTTGTTTGATTTAATATTCATTTTTAAGTTAGTTATTAGTTAACTCTTCTTATATTTAAGGGTATACTGTCCTAGAAAATACTTTTCTTTTTAGCTCCCTTTGTTTTTCATTGCAGAAATACCTTTTATATAGAAAAGCTGTAATAATTTCATGATTATATTATTTTCTTACATTTAATTATATATTATAATATTTAAATGTGAAGTGATTTTTAAGGGGGACTAAAATGATAAGATTAACGGAAGAAGAACAAAAATTGTTAAATAATATTTGTGATAAAAACAAAGTACAGACCGAACATATGAAAGAATTAATGGAATTAGAACATAACTATAGTCTTCAGGAAAAAGCCAGAAGAGATGGATTAAAGGGATTGCTTAAAGAAAAAATTGAAAACTGGACAGGTGATCAGCAATCATGAAGTTTGTAAAACTTAAATTCACTAATTATAAAATATATTATGGTATACAAGAAATTGATCTGGATATTCCTCCACAGTACCCACCTTATCGAAAAAATTTGATTCTCATCGGCGGGTTAAATGGAAGTGGAAAAACGACAATCTTAAAAGCAATCCGCCTTGCTTTATTTGCCCGTAGAGGAATGAGCAAAAAAGAATATGAAAAATTATTAAGTGGCGCTATTAATACAAAGGCATTTAGTGAAGGGATCCGCAACTGTTCAGTTGCTTTAACACTTCAAAACGATAATGAGTTGATTACAATTGAAGTTACCCTTACTTATAATGATTACTCAAGTTTGATTTCTGAAAATAGAAAAGTTTATATACTGGATCAAAAAACACAAAAAACCAGAGAGTTGACTAGTATTACTGGGGAACAATTTAATCATTTCATTAATGATAGAATTCCATTAGATACTGCTGGCTTTTTTTTATTTGATGGAGAAGAAATTCAAAACTTGGTGGATAAACAGGATCAAGGAGAACTGAAAAATGCAATACAACAAATTTTCTCTATCAATATTCTTAAAAAGCAAGAAAACGATCTAAAAAATTTACTTAGAGATTATGAAAAAGAGTATGCGGAAACAGTAACTGATAAGCAACATAAGTCTGTGTTGATGGAAATCAATCAACTTAAGGATAAAATAGATCAACTACAAAATTTAAACCGGGAAATCAATGAAGAATTATCTGATTTAAATACTCAGCGTAAACTTACTGAACAAGATCGTAGAAAAAAATTGGTTCAGAACCAAGATTCTAAAGCTATTATTCAAAAAGACATCGAAAGATATGAACAAGATTTACAAAAAAAAGAGGAAGAAATTAAAAAGTTCGTTGAAAGAGATATTTATTTGTTACTCCTGAACCCATTTATCCAAAAATTGAAAGATCGACTCTCGCTTGAAAAAAAGTATCGGATAAAGAGAAATATAATTAATGCCAAGTTTGAGACTTACGAAAAATTTATGGATCAATTAATCAAAGAATTAAAAGAAACATCGTTGCCTATACTAAAAAATTATCAAGTCAATCAACTAAAATCAGCTGCAAAAAAAGCCTGGGCAATAATCCACGATATGAAAGAAGCTAAAGAACTTGAAAACTTTAAATTTCTTCATGACTTGTCTGAAGGAGATTTTGAAAAATTAGCCCAGTATCCTGTAAGTTACCAAAATGAACTCAAAGAAATGATTAAGCAAAAAATTAAATTAAAAGAAGTTATAGCTCGGTTAGAAAAGAAGTTATCCGGTGCTCCAGATGCACTTGATACCTCCGAAGAAGATCAAAAACTGAGAGAAATCAATCAAAGGATCGGACAATTGACGTATCAATTGAAAGTAAATAATCAATCCTTGATGACCTTTAATTCGGAACTGAGAAGTAAACAAAAATCATTTGCCCAAATAGAGCAAAAGCTAAACAAAAGGGGGTCCATACAAAGAAAAAGAGATTATACAGATAGGATTATTCAAGCAACCCATGAATTCATTGACGAATTTACAAAATTAAAATCATCAAAAATTCGCAATGAATTTAAATTTATCCTCGATCAATTAATCAGAAAAGATCAAGAGTTTTTTGATGTTGAATTTGATGAGAACAAATACACATTCCAAATTTTTGATCTTCAAGGAAATAAAATTAACCTTCAAGATCGATCTGCTGGAGAAAAGCAAATTATTGCATTATCATTTATCTGGGCACTCACAAAAACAGCTGGATTTCCTTTACCTTTTGTAATTGATACACCATTGGCAAGACTTGACAGTATCCATCGCGACCACCTCGTAAAATATTTCTTCAACCAACTAAGCGACCAAGTTATCATTTTATCTACAGATACAGAGATTAGCCAAGAATTCCAGAATGCAATGAAAAACTATATTTTTAAAGAGTATCACTTGGATTATATTGAGAAAAATCATACACAAATAAAAGAAGGTTATTTCATTTTTTAGGGAGATTAAGGAGGATATTAATGGCCGGAAATGATCGTATGACAATGTCATCCGAAGCCGATGGTCTAATCAAGAAAATTATAACGGTACTAGATCTTGATATTAATAATAGTCAGAGTCGCCCAACTGTACTAAAAATAGCGTTTGCTAAAGGTTTGAAACACGTGAAGGATGAACCACGTGATGATTTTGGAGGAGGTGGCTGGGTCATACCAGCTGGAGTAATTGCCAAGGATACCGATTATCTGCTATACAAGCACTTAATAATAAACGAACTGCAAAAACCTATTGATGATAAAGAAGTTGATCAATATTTACTCCGTTATATAGAAGAAGGGTTAAGAGTTATGAACGAGGAAATCGATCAACTTAGTCCATTGGAAAATTACATGATCAAACTAACAGAGAATATTTAAACTATCCATATGGAAATCTAAACTGCAAGAACCCCCTTCCTGTAGCCAGAGAAGGAGGGTTCTTTAAATGTTTAAAAAATCAGTAAATATAGCAATATTGGAAGTTGCTTATTGACTAGTTGACTTTATATCAAAGTCTCCTTTTCAATAAATTCTTTTTTCCGGAATCACCCCGCGCACGCCTCCACGGGGATCTGCTATATCCCCGGCATAGCGGGGAATCAAATGAATATGAACATGAAAAATGGTTTGGCCCGCCGCTTCTCCATTATTAATGCCTATGTTGTATCCATCCGGATTAAAGCGTTTGTCGATCAAGTCTTTTCCTGAATGGATCAATTGGTCAATTTCTTTTTTTTCGGAAGATGTCAAGTCAAAATAAGTTTGGATATGTCGACGGGGAATAATTAACAAATGGCCTTTGGAGACCGGATATCGGTCAAAAATGGCAAAAGCCTGCCTGGTTTCCAGAACCGGTTTTACCGGAAAACAAAATGGACATTCTTTCATGTTTCTTCCCCCAGAACATCAATTTGTCAGCTCAGACTTTTCCAATTTTCCTGTGTAAAAAAGTAAAAGTGGTTGCTGGAGCTTGAGACTAATTTATACTATACTTATGACTCAGGAAACTTTACTTTATCACAGAGGTGGAACCATGAACAATGATTACCAGTTAGGACTTTCAATCCAGGATCTGAAACAGGCAGTGAAAATTATGCGACGGGCCACTGAACGAATCCGGGAGGTTAACCCGACCGAATCTTATACGTTAAATACCTTGATTTCTGATGTAGAAGAAATCATTGAACGGCTGGATAAATGAAAAATGAATCGGAAACAATCGGAAGTAAGGAAAGGCCTGCTTGTTTATTATAAGGCCTCTTTTGCTTTTCCCTTGGAAATATGAACAACGATCCAATCTCAGTTTTTATTAGTCTTCTTCAGCAATTATTGGTATTTATGAATACAGACTTAAAATGGGCAAATGAACTGGGCAAACAAAGGAGAAAATACAATTGCAAGCGATGTTGTTGCTTGTGCTTGCGGGATTGGCGGAAATCGGCGGCGGTTATCTGATCTGGCTTTGGCTTAGAGAAAGAAAACCGTTTTATTGGGGAATTATTGCCGGGATCACTTTGGCCATGTATGGGGGGGTGATCGCCACTTTCCAATCCTTTCCGTCATTCGGGCGTTTTTACGCTGCATATGGTGGTGTATTTATTGTACTTTCTGTTTTGTGGGGGTGGGGAATCGACAAAAAAACACCGGATGTTTACGATTGGGCAGGTGCAGTGATTTGTCTGATCGGTGCTGCCATCATGTTATGGAGACCACGCAATTAAAGAATATATTCTATCTCAAAGACTGGTTTCAAAAAAAAGGTCTTTGGGACAAGATGCTGCCCATAGTCAAAATATTATATCAATTATTGTGGCCTGTCTGCCGGAAACGGAAATTTCGTAGTTCATGCGATTCACGCGCAAATTACCATTCTTGTCGATCTCCAGCACCACTTTCTTGAACTTGGGTGGGACATCTTCAAGCAGTTCAATCTTGCGCTGCCGGAATTTGGCATAAACTTCTTTCAACACATCAATGTCGTGGATATGGCTTAACACTTTGTCCATCAGCTATTGGGAAATCTCTCGGAGATCATTGGCTGTATGTTCACGAAAGCCAAAATACTTACGAATCTGGGCGCGGTGTCGTTTAATTGTTCTGTGCTTGTCTGGATTTGATTTGCTATAAATTTAACTACTGAAGAAGGAACATCTTCGACAGACTTCGGAAATCCTCCCTCTTGCTGAAAATATTTGAATAAGACTACAAACCCAAGTCGTGTTTCCAGATTCTTTGTTTTGTTTCAACCAATTGCTTTTCTGGCAGCAATAAAATAAAGTGCTCAATTAGTTCTTCTTCTGTCTATTGTTGTTTCAACCCAGGTGTCATTCCTTTCTATAGGCCTAGTGAGACAGCTCCTGTACTTTTATATTCCTTGATATCTTGTAAAATGAGTTCTTTTTCAGCCCAAGTAGCTGCATGAATTTCAACGCCTGTGATCTGTTTGTTTTTCCATTACAAATAGTGAGAGGCTAATAAAAGCAGATCCCCTTTTCATAAGATCTCCATCACATGGTAACCGGAGCGCTCGAAATCCTTCCCACTTTGCTTATCAACAAAGATCTTTCATTCCTCAATTCCTGACTCCAACATTTTTTGATTTGCCGTTCTTCATTCTGATCTGTAATAGTTTTTAAAGGTGCTTTACAACGATTTTTGCAGATATTACTTTTATTAGGAATTATCCTGCGGAATACAACAGGAACCCAGTCTCTACCCTGTAACAAAAGTACATCCTTCCGATATATTCATTTGATAAATATTTTTGTTTAAAAAGTTTTTTTAATTGGATATAAGTAATCAAGTAATGTAAAGGAGGAAATCGAATGAGTCAACAAAAGCAAGATCATACGTACCGAAGCATTTTAAGAGAAAACAAATCGTTTAGAAAATTATTTTATGCCTTATCGGTTAGTACATTAGGCGATTGGTTTTATAATGTGGCATTAATGGGATTAATGTATGCAAGTACGAATTCGCCATTAATGGTCAGTCTCATTCTTTTATCTGGTGCTCTACCGCGCTTGTTGTTCAGCCCACTAGCTGGTGCGTTTATCGACCGATTTAACAAAAAAAGATTATGGTATTTACCGATTTAATTCGAGGAACATTAATCCTTTTAATGATTCCTTTTGCAAATAATCTGGTTGCGATCTTTATGATTACGATTTTAAACTCTATTGCAGGAATTTTATTTATTCCATCAAGACAATCCGTCATCCCTGGCATCATTAAGCAAGAACAATTAACTGCAGCTAATTTTTTATCTAACGTTGGTATACGGGATAACAGGGGTTTTTGGTGATTCTGTCGGTGGAGTTATAACAGCCATTTTTACGTATAAAGTAGCATTTTTGATAAATAGTATTTCATTCTTTTTATCAGCTACACTTGTATTCTTTACCTTTATCCCGGTCATGAAAGATCAGGCACAAAAAAGGGATCCATATTTAAAAAGTATTACACCACAAAACATGTTAGGGAGAGTGTTCATGTTCCATACTGCCACGTATTCTTCTTTGATGCAGCTATCGATTTTCACAACCGGCTTACTGTTAGAATGGCCATCTCCTCAAGCAATCGGGGTATTATTTGCAATATTATGTTTATTTGTCAGCTTTTATTGGATCATGAAATATTACAAAAATAAATTTCAGATTAATTTCACTTCCTAAAAAATGTTTTTTGAGCCCTTGTAATTCAGGGTTTGCCGCGAGCAACCAAAAAATGAAGAAACGATCGGGTATCTGATTGGGTTTCCGAACGACCAGAGTCGGTACTCAAAATTCAGCAAAATAAAAAATGACTTGGAGTGCCTTGGCCTCAAGTCATTTCATTTAGTAGAGAGATAGCCCCAAAATCGGCGGATATGCTCCCTCTGTCTCAAAACAGGAGCACTCAGACGAGTGTATATTAGTGCTCAGAGACAAATAGTTAGCTCCCCTCAGCTTAAAGTGTACTCTGTAATCCATTTTCTTGGGCAGATGGCGGCAAAATCGGTCTTCGCTACATCCACCTCTCTATGCCTGGTTTGGGCTTGGAACAACCACTCCTGTCAAAACTTGTTTTCAAGAGATATTCAAAACAAACAAGATGGTAATCAATTGGTTGCCAAAAACCGGTTTCCGTATTCTCCATGATCATGAAATGCCGGATGCTCTGTTTGAATGGTTGTATGTTCGATGCCGTATTTTTCGTTAAGTACCCTGTTGATTGATTCAATCACTTCAAACGGTTGAACCTTTTCGCAAATAAAGACATGGGCTGTCAAGGAATAATGGTTTGTGGAAACTGTCCATAAATGAAGATCGTGAACATCCCTTACCCCTGTTACCTTGCCAATATCCTGGCGGATCAATTCGAGATTAAACTTGTCGGGAACGGATTCCATCAAGACCAGATAAGACTCACGAATAATTTTTGCTCCTCCATAGAAAATAATTCCGGCAATAATCATACTGATTAATGGATCGAAAATGTAATAGCCGGTAAAATGTATCAGAACGGAAGAAGCAATAATCCCGATGGAGCTGAGCAAGTCTCCAATAAAATGCCACAAGGCACTCTTGATATTCAGGTTTTCTTCTTCCCTTGAAGTCCGGTTTAAAATGACAGTAAGGACAATATTTACAGCCAGCCCTATGGCCGCAATGGTTAACATCAACGGCATGTCAACGTTCTGCGGTCGAATCATCCTTTGAATACCTTCAATAAAGATCCCGATGGAAATAACGGCCAGTGCCAATCCATTCAAAAATGAAGCGATAATCTCGAAACGCAGGAAACCGAAAGTGTATTTTCCATCTGGATTTCTTGTTGCCATATAACTGGCTGTCAGACTTAAACCCAAAGCAAGTACATCGGATATCATATGGGCAGAATCCGATAGCAGAGCGAGAGAATTGGATAACAGACCACCTGCAAATTCTATGATGGTAAAAAACAATGTTAGCAACAGCGTGATCCATAATGTTTTTGTTGATGATTGTTGTTCTTTCACATGATTAAGGTGGTGAAAATCATAAACTTTCATATCAACTCTCCCTCTTTATAATAATTATTAAGAAGTAATTATTATAATACACTTTTTGTTCCCAAATATCAATAGAAAAATGACTTAAGTTCCAAAACCTGGTTCTTAAGTCATTTCTCCAAAGATGTCATATTTGCGATTTTTGCAAGCCCTTGTCTAATTCATGTCCATTCCGCCGTTAACAGGAATATAAGCTCCGTTGACAAATACATTCCAATCAGCTGTCAGGCTCAAAACAGCCCCTGCAACATCCTCCGGCTTGGCTATACGCTGCAGCGGGGTGAGTTTCCTGGCAGATTCATGAACTTCAGCAGGTTGATTCTTTGTTGCATCGGTAAGCACCAAACCGGGAGCTATAACGTTAGTGACAATATTTTTCGGGCCAAGTTCCTGAGCCAGATATTTGGCAAATGCGGAAATGGCTGCTTTGGCAGTACCATGTGCAACAAACCCGGGTGAAGGAGTCCTTGACAGGGAACTGGAAATAAAGACAATTTTTCCACCCCCCTGCTTTTCCATGTATGGCACTACCGCTTGGCACAAATGAAAAGCTGAACGCAATTCATTGTTCAACTTACTGGAGAATTCCTCCCAACTCATTTCCATAAAAGGCTTCACTGCAAAGCTGATGTTTGCATTGCTCACCAGTATATCGACTCTTCCGAATTCAGCGATGGTTTGATCAACCAATTTTTTAACGCCTTCCGGATCCCTCACATCCGCTTGGATGATTTTCCCTTTGCGACCCAGACCTTCTACCTCGGAAAGTACATTTCGTGCATTTTCTTCAGAACTGAGGTAATTGATTGCGACACAGGCTCCTGCTCTGGCCAATAAAATCGCGGTTGCCGCTCCGATTCCCCTGCTGCTGCCGGTAACAATAGCAACTTTATTTTGCAATGGTTTCATTCATTGCCCTCCATTCATTAAATAAGATATGCACAAAGAAACCAATAATTATAAATTTATGTTCTGTGTTCTGTAAATACTCTAACATTTTCCAATCCTGTTTTTCCAGTCTCCTCCAAACAAGAAACCAAATTTGGCAAATCAAGTACTGGAAATAACAAGTTAATCTGATCCCTCCTCTCTTCAAAATTGGTTTATGAATCAAAAGCTGTAAAACAAAAATCAGGTTTCCAAACCAAATGAACTGATCGGTCTCGTAAAAGATGCGAAACTTAATAATGCAGCCAAAGAAGTGGAACAAATACTGAAACAGGTTAAAAAGACAATTATATCCCCACCTTCCCGGTGGGGATATACCGTATGCAAAATGGATTTGACCGTCGCAAGGACTGTTTGTCCGTCATTACTCAGTATTCTGCCTGTGATGATCTCGTATTTACAGGTATCGTTTGTTATCTTTATTCCCAGGCCAGCTTTTTCTCGCTTGGAATCATCAGGGCACTTCCAATAGCCAACAGAGGCAATACCGAAATAAAAGTTAAAATGGTGGTCACTCCATACAAATCAATCAGGTATCCCATCAAGGTTGCTCCGATTCCGCCAGCTCCTACACCAAAACCGATCGCCAGTCCGGAAGCCATGGCAATGTTGCGCGGCAGTAACTTTTGCATATAAACAACCGTTACAGCAAAGGAGGATAATACAAAAAAACCAAACATAAAGATAATCAGCCATGTAAAAATTCCTTTTGTATAGGGAAGTAACAACGCAAATGGAAATGATACAAGCATTGACCCGATCAGCATTCGTTTCATCCCTATACGATCAGACAAAGCCCCTCCAATAAAGGTTCCCAAAGCACCAGCTCCCAGGAACATGAAATTAAGCAACTCTGCCTGACTATAGCTCATATTCATTTGATGCAGAAAGAAAAAAGGCAAAAACGCCGCAACTCCCACCTGACACCAGGAACGCAAGGTAATCACAATTACCAGCCAGAATACACCGGGCCAATGATTTTTTCCTTTCATTTGTTTTTTCGTTGTCCTTGATTTTTTTACCTGTTCTTTATACCAGGGCAAAATACGCATTAACAGGAAAAAAGCTGTAACTGCCAATACGCTAAACCAGAGCAATCCTTCCTTTCCTGTAAAGGCCAGAAACAACGGAATCATTAAAGGGCCAAAGGCCTGTCCGCTGTTGCCGCCAACCTGGAAAATCGCCTGAGCCAGTCCTTTTGTATTTCCGGAAGCATAATGTGTTCCTCTTGATGCTTCCGGATGGAAAACTCCGGAGCCCAATCCGGAGATCGCAATCAGAAACAAAACCCATTCGTAAGTCGGAGCCCATCCTGTTAACGCCAGGCCGGTAACCGAAATAAATACACCAAATGGCAACATCCATACCATCGGTTTGCGGTCTGTCCATGCTCCAAACAAAGGTTGCATAATAGAGGATGTAATGTAAGAAGCAAGAACAATTAAGCCGGCTTGCGTATAAGTCAGTTGAAAAGCCTTCTGATATAACGGCAGTAATGCTGGTACAATACCGGTTGTCACCAGATCATTAATCATATGTGTAGCACTGAAAGTCCACACCTTTCCTTTCGCCATTGTACTCTTGTTCTTGGCAAGCGATGAATGTTGCACCGTGTCCACAAAGTTTCATTCCTTCCTGTCAAGTGATACAACCGAATAAAAAATGGTGATGCCGAGTTTGCCCGGCATCACGATTCTTGATTTTTGATAATTTAATCATATTATACAACAATCTCTTTTTACAGGTTAACTGTTCATGCATTTAACGATAAAACCATTGATTAGTTATACTGTGTCAGTTGCAAAATTTTTCTATTACGGTTAAATTTTACAGCCGTTTTGATGGCTATAATCTTTAATTTTGCTTCACAGATTATAAAGACCTTTTTTGTTAAAGGAAATATAATTCAAATTAATAATTATTCTTAAAAACCGGCATTTAAAAATTTATTATTCAATAAAAATATGGTTTTTGCAGAAGGAAAAATGGGAATCAAAAATGAAAAAGTAAATGTATTTCCTTTTTATTTACTGTAATTATCAGGCAAAAGGAGGAGAGGAATGGGAAAAACCGTCGCGATCATCGGAGCACTTGATACAAAAGGGGAAGATTACCAGTATATCAAGCGGGAGATTGAAAAATGTGGTCATCAAACACTGGTAGTCAATACGGGTGTTTTGGGAGAACCCTTATTCAAGCCGGATATATCAGCCGATGAAGTAGCCCGGGCAGGCAACAGCTCGCTACAGGAGTTGCGCAAGGTTGCAGACAAATCCTTTGCCATGTCAGTAATGACCAAAGGCATTGCGGTGGTTATCAAGGAACTGTACCAGCAAGGAAAAATCGATGCCGGATTCTCCATGGGCGGTTCCAATGGAACAATGATTGGAACCGCCGGATTGCAAGCTTTGCCTCTTGGAATTCCCAAAGTAATGGTCAGTACTGTTGCTTCCGGTGATACCCAGCCATATATCGGCATTAGCGATATTGTCATGATTCCATCCATTCTGGATGTAGCTGGGGTTAACCGGATCAGTGCCAAAATCTATTCCAACGCCGTCGGGGCAATAGTTGGCATGCTTGAATCAGAGGTGCCTCCGATCAAAACCAAGCCGCTGATCACAGCAACCATGTTTGGAAATACAACCACGCTGGTTAACCAATGCCAGAAAATATTGGAAAACCAGGGATATGAAGTTTTGGTATTCCACGCAACCGGAGCCGGCGGAAAAACAATGGAATCCCTGATTGATCAGGGATACATTACAGGCGGCGTCCTTGATGTCACAACCACGGAACTTGCCGATGAGCTGGCAGGGGGCGTATTATCAGCGGGACCAACCCGAATGGAGGCCGCTGCAAAATGGGCCTTGCCCCAGGTTATTGCCCCGGGTTGTCTGGATATGGTCAATTTTTGGGGACCGGCAACAGTTCCTGATAAATATAAAGACCGCCTCTTCTATTATTGGAATGATAATATTACCCTGATGAGGACCACCCCTGAGGAAAATGAAAAGTTGGGAAGAATCCTGGCCGAAAAGGCAAACCGTTCCAAAGGGGAAACAGCCATATTTCTTCCAATGCAAGGAGTATCTGAACTGGATGCGCCAGGCAAAGAATTCTGGTGGCCGGAAGCAAATCAGGCATTATTCAGTACAATTAAAAAGTATACCAAGCCGAATATTCCCATTTATGAGTTGGATTGCAACATTAATGATGCAAGGTTCGCAGAAGCCGTAACGAGCAAACTGATGGAAATGATCCGCAATGAAGATGATGAATGAAAGGAGACTTGATCATGCCATTTATTTCAAGAGAAGAATCCTTAAACCAACTCAAGGAAACCATCAGTCAAGGAAAATTGATTATTGGCTGCGGCGCAGGAACCGGGATTTCTGCAAAATTTGCCGAGCGGGGCGGAGCTGATCTGATTATTATTTATAACTCTGGCCGGTATCGTATGGCCGGGCGCGGTTCATTAGCCGGTCTTCTCCCTTACGGTGATGCCAATGCCATTGTCATGAAAATGGCAGCAGAAGTTTTGCCTGTAGTTAAAAAAACCCCCGTCCTGGCAGGGGTTTGCGGAACGGATCCTTTCCGGCAAATGCCTGTTTTTCTCAAGCAATTGAAGGAAATGGGTTTTGACGGAGTACAAAACTTTCCTACAGTTGGATTGATTGACGGGGTTTTCCGCAAAAATCTGGAAGAAACCGATATGGGGTTTGATTTGGAAGTGGAAATGATCCGGCAAGCCCATGAATTGGATTTATTAACTTGTCCCTATGTATTTAATACTGAAGAAGCCAAGGCGATGACTGAGGCTGGCGCTGATGTGCTGGTGGCTCATATGGGACTTACGACAAAAGGTTCCATTGGCGCTGAAACAGCCCTTACTCTGGAAAAGTCGGCGGAACGCATCCAGGAAATTCACGATGTTGCCAAGAAAATCAATCCGGACATCATCGTTCTCTGCCATGGAGGACCGATCGCCGAACCTGAGGATGTAAAGGAAATTTTGTCCATGACCAAAGGAGTGGCCGGATTTTTCGGTGCATCCAGCATTGAAAGATTGCCCACGGAAGTTGCGATCCAGTCGCAAGTGGAAAAATTCAAGTCTTTATAATTTCGTTGTAGCGCGTTTTTTATTGGGAGATAGTAAGCGCCTGGTATTCTTTAAAAACCAGGCGCTTTTTTAATGGTGATGGTGATGTTGCACCGTTTCCTCCGGTATTGGAGAATGATTTAACCATAACGAATTAAGGGGAAAAGAAATAATTAGCAACCCGACAACCAGAGTGATTCCCCAGTATATCATTTTTGGCCCGATCTTTGGTTGCCAATTTTCTTTTGTCTTTTTTACTTCCTGTACCATGAGTTGAGTAATAAGCCCCATTGCCAATACAAAAGCAAAAATAACCACTGAAAGGGTAATTGCCGGTGCTTCAGGAACGATCATGACACCCAGCATCGCTCCCATCATTCCCCCCATAACGCCTGCCAGCAAACCATCCAGTGCAGCCAGACGATGAACCGGTTTTCCTGTAAAATAACCGACCATCATGCCAAGCAAAATAGCGGCTTCTGTTGAAATTAACATTTGTTCCAGAATAACCCCCAGGATTGTTCCAATCAGAAGACTGCTCATCATGGCAAGTCCCATTGATACCATCATTCCTGTCATGACAGACAAGGAATGTTTATGAATGTTGGCCAAAACAATTCCATATAAAGTAAGGCCAATCCATAGTATTATCCCGATTAATAAAGTAACCATTTTTGCACCCCCATTCTTTATTAATTATAGTCATAATATTTTATTAAAACATGATTCAATCGGGCTATTTTATAATATTGTTCTTTATATAAATAAAAACGCATCTCTTTTGATTAATCAGAAAATAATTCTGTGAAGTTCCTTATTACAAAAAAATAAGGGAGGAGTGAAAAGAATAAATTATTTTCATCACTCCTCTGTCACCAGTATTATGTTTTTGGAGCATCAAAGCTGGTTATGGCGTGGGCGGGTACTTGTTAAGATAACATTTTATCTCCCGTTTTCCCCTGAATGGCAAAAGATGATTACTCCAAATAAAAGCGTTTTTGGCCCCTTATCCTTTCTGCGCTTAAATCATTGGCAAAATCAAACAATGTGTAGTCCCTGGAAATCAGTATTGATCGGCAACCGGCTCTGTTCCCTGCTTCCAGATCTGTCTGGCGGTCACCTGCCATCCATGATTGCAACAGGTTCACATCATATTTTCGCGCCAGCTTCAGGATCATTCCGGGTTGGGGTTTGCGGCAGAAACATCCCTGACCTGGTTTGTGAGGACAATATAAAATATCATCAATGATGGCTTCCGGATGTTTGGAAATTAAGTCATGCCTCATTTTTTGATGGATCTTTAGCAGCATTCTCTCCGTCATGTACCCCAATCCCACTCCGCCCTGATTCGTTACAACAAATATCTTGAATCCAAGCCGGCGTAATCCGGCAATTGCTTCAGGAACTCCCGCCAGAAGATGAAAATCTTCCGGACGGTTGACAAGATTTACCCGCCTGGTTTTAACCTCATTAATTACCCCATCACGGTCAAGAAATATCGCTTTCACGATTTTCTTCAATTTTTCCCCACCTTTGTTGTTCTTTAACCCTTTTTTATTAATAATCCCTTCTCTCTAACCTGATTCTTTTATTGTAACAGGCCTTATAAACAATTTACCCTATAATTAAATATCTTATTTATCTAATACTTCCATTATTATTTACTAAAAACATCATAGCCATTTTCTTTTAGCAGGCATTTACTTTGAAGTAAACAACATGTATTTTTGTCGTTAACCATTTGTTGATTTTAAAATATGTAATGGGTTAAGGTTTTTTGTCTTGTTGGGGAGAGGTTGATTTTTTTTTGAGTTTGTTTGTGTTACAAACTTGTTTATTGAATAGATATAATATAACTTGTATGCTTTTTAAGAAATACATAACTCAATAAATTTGAAAAATAACAGGTTAATTTTTTTCGTATCTATTGACTTCACGACACCAAACCCTTTTGCTCCTAAAAAGCTGTCTTCCATGGCAACTTCGGATTTATGAGGTCTGTCTTACCCCTCTTTTCTATGCAGGCTTAACGAGGATTGCAGTCGAAAATGAAAATATATTTGGGATAAGAGCTTGTTTTTTTAGTATGATAGTGGAATCTATTAAGCAATGGTTTGTTATACAAACCAGTCTGTCATTTTTTGCTATAATCAAATCTTCCTCCTTTAAATGCATCTCCGGAAGAAACATCCTTCGATTTTGTTGCCATTTATTCAACAAGAAAAAAATGACTTGATCTAATTTAAACTCAAGTCATTTATCACTTCAGCCTATTTCTTTTAATCACAGGATTTGCTTTTCTTTGGAATGGGTTGGCAAAAAGAAACAAACTGTTTTGATTTGAGATCACGATTTTATAAAACCATGCCTACTATTTGATCTACTCATTTCACCAGGATTATTTGGGATTCTGTTTGCTTGCATATTCCATCCGGATGCAATGAACCATCTCATCATATCAACATCTCGAATCGCATAATAATACTCTTTTTTCATAATCCGTCGATACGCATCATCCGGAATAGAATGATAATTCCCCGGACAGATAACGCCAGAATCAATGGAGGCTTCTTCTACCCCTGTAAAAAACACACGAAAACTTGTCTTGATGAACGAACTTGTTACATCGAAATCATTTTTAGGACGCCACTCCGTCTCGACCCCACAAGGAAACAGTGAATCCGCTTCAGTGAGTTGTCAATTCTTTGAACACTCTGACAATATTCTCTGTAACCAATCATATTCATAGGATAAATATCCCTATTGGCTGACATCAAACAAAAAAAGAGGCCGATTTGACCTCTTTTCAATGAACCATAAATAAGGAAGCAATGAAATTTATCAGAAATAAACCGGCAATCAGGTAAACCACATGGGGAACCTGTTTCCATTTTCCGGCTGCGATCTTCAGGAGTGGATAGACGATAAAGCCGAACGCCAAACCATCAGCGATGCTGGATGTAAACGGGATGCATGCAATGATCAGAAATGCCGGGAATCCTTCAGAGAAATCCTGAAACGGGATTTCCCGTACACTTTTCATCATCAGTGCTCCTACAATGATTAACACTGGTGCTACTGCATTGTCAGGAATCATTCCAATCAGCGGTAACAAGAAAACAGATGCTGCGAACAAAATAGCGGATATCAATGCAGGAATTCCTGTTTTTCCGCCTTCGGCAATACCTGATGAGCTTTCAGCGGCGGCAACGGTCGGGCTTGTGCCAAACAACCCTGATGCAAATGTTGACAAGGCCAATGCCTGATAGGCACGAGGAAACTTTTCCGGATCGGCCAACAGACCGTTTAAAAGTCCCATGTTTTCAAACAGAACAATCATGGTCATGGAAAATACCGCAATCCAGAAAGGTATTTCAAGAAAGCTGAATTCGGCATTGGCAAAAACAAGCGGATAAGCATTGACCTGCACTTCAGCCAGACTGGGTGTAAACTGCCCCGTCAGCAAAATCGTTAACAGGCTTGTGGCAAACAAGCCGATCAACATACTCCCTCTTGTGCTGCGAACAAATAAAAACAGGGTAATAACCAAACCGAGCAAAGTGGAAACCATCACCGGATCACCGAAGTTGCCCAGTTTGACAAAAAGCGTTTCACTCGGCTGGATGACCCTTCCTTTTTGCAAACCGATAAATGTGAGCAAAAGACCAACCCCGGCAGTAATTCCCAGCTTCAAGGAAACCGGAACTGACATTGCCAGTTTATTTCCGAATGAAGTAACACTGGCAAGCAAAAAGAAAATCCCTGATACCATTACCACAGCCAACCCCTGTTTCCAGGAGAGCCCCAAAGATTGGACAATCGTATAGCTGAAAAACGCATTTACGCCCATCCCCGGAACAACAATAACCGGTGCTTTGGCCAACAGTCCCATAAACAGGCAGCCGGCAACGGAGGCTAAAATGGTCGCAATCAGTCCGGCGCTGAGCGGAATGCCTGCATCGGACAAAATATGGGGATTGACCAGAAGAATATAGGCACTCGTAAAAAAAGACGTCATTCCTGCCACTAATTCTGTTTTCCAGGAAGTACGATGAGCTTTCAGCTCAAAATCAAAAGACAAATGATTCTTCAAAATTTCTGTTCCCTTTTAATAATCCCTCACCCACCCGTCATGCATTATGAAGCATGACCGTAATGAATATAATTTATTGTTCATTTTTTGTCAAATATACCCATTCATTCATCAAACCATGGTTACCGGTTTCCCCTTTCATGATAAAATAAGGACACTTCCCGATTTTTCCGTTCCAGTTGCATAGTCATCAAAAATAAACTAAGGAGGTCGATCATACTTGAACTCTTCTTTCCAGTCACGGCGGCTTCCAGAAAACATCAACCGGATTATCAGCCAGTTTCCTGAAGAAGTACAGGAATTCTTTCTGGAAATGATCAGTGCTGAGCGATCCAAACAAACAATTGCCAATTATGCGTATGACTTCGCTCTTTTTTTTGATTATCTCGCTTCCAAAAACAAATCGATCCATCAGGTTGATTCCATGATTATCAAACGTTTTTTCCGGCAAATCGAAAACGGCTATGAACGAACGGTACATATCCTGCAAAAGAAGAAAGATCCGCAAACGGGAAAAATCAAGGAAGAATGGATTACACGAACACATTTCCGGGAGAATTCACGCAGCGGAAAGCAACGCAAACGCGCTTCCCTCCGTTCTCTCTTCCGCTTCTTGGTCAAATCGCATGTGCTTGACCGGGATCCGATGGAAGAGTATGAAGATGCTACACTTAAAAGCAGGTCCCGGCATAAGGTGCCTGTCTTTTTGACAAAAGAAGAGGCACTGCGTCTCCTTCGTGCCGTAAAGACCTACCACCAGAAGAAAAACAGGAAAAGCCGGCGCTGGATGGAAGCACGGGATCTGGCAATTCTCCTTCTTTTTTTAAACACCGGGATGCGTGTTTCTGAACTTGTTCAATTAAACCTGAACAGCATCCAGACAGACGGTCAGACAGTACGGGTAATCATAACCGGCAAGGGTGGAAAAGAACGGATGCTCAAATTAAACGAGACCGCCAAGGAAGCACTTGATACGTATTTGTCGCTTCGCTCCCGGGAAAAAATCCCTCCAGACTCCCGGCACGTATTATTTCTAAACAAAAATCATCAACGGCTGAGCCGGAAAGGGGTTGCTGAAATTATCAGGAAATACGTTCATGAAGCCAATCTTCCTCCCAAAGCAGCATCAATCTCTCCCCATAAATTGCGCCATACACTGGCGACATTGCTTTTGTCAAATGGGGAAAACCTTCGGGTAGTACAAGAAATTCTTGGGCACTCCAATATTCAGACCACCCAGATTTACACCCACGTGATCAATTCGGAAAAAGACGAGGCTTTGGATCGTCTCGATCAAATCCTGTGACCATTTAAGAACAAACATTCTGCAAATGTTTGTTCTTTTTATGTGGTTCATGTATACTGAAAATAAGAATGAACGGATGCGATCTGTTCACAAAGGAGGATGGCAAGCATGAGCAAACTCTCCCCAAGACAAAAAGCCATATTGGAATACATACAAAAAGAAGTGGTAGAGAAAGGATATCCACCCTCTGTTCGTGAAATTGGCGAAGCAGTTGGTCTGGCTTCCAGTTCAACTGTTCATGGACATTTGGCGCGCCTGGAAAAAAAAGGATTTATTCGTCGGGACCCGACAAAACCGCGTGCCATCGAACTGCTTCAGCGTATTGAAATGCCCTACAAGAAACAGACAGAAACCGTATTGGTGCCATTAGTGGGTAAAGTAACCGCAGGCGAGCCGATTACTGCGATTGAAAATATTGAAGATTATTATCCTTTGCCTCGCCGGATAGCCGCAGAAGGTGAAACTGTTTTTCTGTTATCAGTACGTGGTGACAGCATGATCAACGCCGGGATTCTGGATGGGGATTACGTGGTGGTTCGTCAGCAGCCCACCGCTCAAAATGGAGATATCGTTGTGGCAATGACACCGGATGGCGAAGCAACGGTAAAACGATTTTTCAAAGAAAAAGATCACATTCGCCTGCAACCGGAAAATGACTCCCTATCACCGATTCGTCTGCCCAACGTTACGATTCTCGGCAAAGTCATCAGCCTGATTCGTGAAGTCATATAAAAACAGCAACCGGCCGGTTGCTGTTTTTATATTTATGCATTTTCTTTAACAAACCGTTCAATCCGGTCGATTGCGTTTCTTAACTGCTTTAAAGAGGTAGCGTAAGAAATGCGAATATGATCCGCCGAACCAAAGCCTGATCCGGGTACGACAGCCACCAGTTCTTTTTCCAGCAAAGCCTTGGCCCATTCATCAGGAGACTGATACTTCCCGCCCGTTGCATCCAATGCTTTACGAATATTTACAAAAACATAAAAAGCTCCTGCTGGTTTTTGGCAAACAAATCCGGGAATCTGGTTAAGCCGGTCAACGACATAATCGCGACGTTCCTTGAATGCTTTTTTCATTTCAGCAATGGGTTCTTGCGTACCAGTCAATGCTTCAATGGCTGCATATTGGGCAATGGAGGTAGGATTGGACGTACTATGGTCTGAAATCTTGTTCATCGCTTTAATCAGTTCCTCGGATCCAGCTGCATAGCCAATCCGCCACCCTGTCATGGAATAGGTTTTGGAAACGCCATTTATAATAATCGTCCGCTCATACAAGTCTGATCCCAAACTTGCGATGCTGACGTGTTTTTCGTCCGGGTCATAGATCAGGTGTTCATAAATTTCATCCGAAACGATTAATATATCATGTTCAACACAAACCTTGCCAATTGCGCGCAATTCACTTTCTGTATAAAGCATCCCTGTCGGGTTGGACGGACTGTTCAGAATCAAGGCTCTTGTCCGATCTGTAATAGCCTGTTTCAACTGCTCAGGTGTAATCTTGAATTGCGTATCCTCACTTCCCGGCAAAATTACGGGGCGGCCCGCTGCCAATTTTACCTGTTCAACATAGCTTACCCAATATGGTGCCGGAATGATTACTTCGTCTCCCTCATCCAACAAAGCCTGAAACAAACAGTAAAGCGCATATTTCGCCCCGACTGTCACCAAAATCTGACTGGGTTTATATATTAAACTGTTGTCTTTTTGAAGCTTATCAACAATTGCTTGTTTTAATTCCGGAATACCACCCGTTGCTGTATATTTTGTATAACCGGCATCCATTGCTTTTTTGGCTGCTTCTATAATATGTACCGGCGTATTGAAATCGGGTTCCCCTGCTCCCAGCCCAATTACATCATGTCCCTGTTGTTTAAGGGCTTTGGCTTTGGCTGTAATGGCAAGCGTGGGGGATGAAGCCAACTGTTGAACACGTCCTGAAAGCTTCAAGATCGAATCCCTCCCCTGTCTCAATTAATCTTCATCATACCACGAACTCGCCTTGCTCTGCCAGTTTTTTTGTTTCCATGGCGATCATCAATTCTTCATTTGTCGGAACAACCAACACATCCACTTTGGATCCGGGAGTACTGATCCTGCGTACTTCTTTGCTGCGTTCCCCGTTTAATGCATGGTCCAGTTCCACTCCAAAACAGGTAAGCCCTTCACATACCATTTCACGAATCATGGAGGCGTTCTCGCCTACACCGGCTGTAAAGAGAATAATGTCTACCCCATTCATGGCCGCAACATATGCACCAATTGTTTTCTTGATTTTATAAACATACATATCAATCGCCAGCCGTGCCCGGTCATTTCCTTCTTCCATTGCTTCCGTTACTTCACGCATGTCACCCGAAACACCGGAAACACCCAGCAAACCGCTATGCCGGTTCATCATGGAGTTTACTTCACTAAGTGTCAAGTCCTCTTTCGTAATGACAAACGGCACAATAGCCGGATCTATATCTCCACACCGGGTCCCCATCATTAATCCTTCCAACGGCGTCATACCCATACTGGTATCAACAGATTTTCCGTATTTCACAGCCGTAATACTGGCACCGTTTCCAATATGGCAAGAAATGATTTTAAGGTCTTCAAGAGGTTTTCCAACAAATTCAGCAGCCTTCTGAGAAACATATTTATGCGAGGTTCCGTGAAAACCATAACGGCGAATTTTATATTTACGGTATAAAACAGTGGGAATGGCATACATATAGGCATAGTCCGGCATTGTTTGATGGAAGGCTGTATCAAACACACCGACATGAAGAGCATGTGGAAGTTGCTCCTGTGCCGCATCTATTCCCAGCAAGTTTGGCGGATTATGCAACGGGGCCAAATCAATGTTCCTGCGCAGTGCCTGGCGGACATCCTCATTAATAATAACCGAACCGGAGAAATCTTCACCGCCATGCACGACCCGATGACCAACTGCCGTCACTTCTTCAGCGCTGCTGATCACGCCTTCTTCCGGATCCATTAACATATCCAGTACTTTTTTCATACCAACCCGGTGATCCAGTATCTCCGTCGTAATAATTTTCTCTTCCAGACCAGGAACCTGATGCTTGATAATGGCACTTTCCGTACCGATCTTCTCAACCAGTCCGGAAGCCAGCACAACCTCTTCATTCATCTCAAACAGTTGATATTTAATGGATGAACTTCCGCAGTTGATAACCAATATTTTCATTACTGCTCCTCCTCGTAGATTCTGTCACCATGTTCATCATATCGGAAAAAGCCCTTCCCTGTTTTTACACCCAGATATCCCGCACGAACCATCTTCTTTAACAGCGGTGCCGGTCGGTATTTAATATCTCCAAATTCACGATACAGACGCTCCAATGCTGCCAAAACCGCATCCAGGCCAAGATGGTCAGCCATTTCAAGGGGCCCTCTGTGGAATTGATAACCATATTTCATCGCCCGATCAATATCCTGCTCGTTGGCGATTCCTTCCATCAAAGTATTAACCGCTTCATTGATTAAAAGAACACTTAATCGGGTTGTAACAAAACCGGGGGACTCATAAACTTCAATTCCTTTCAATCCCCATTTCGGCAACAGGTTTACAACCGTACCAACAGTATCCTGGGAGGTTTTTAATCCCCGGACTACTTCAACCAGCGGAACCCTGGTAACCGGATAAACAAAATGGAGCCCGATTACTTGTTCAGGACGGTTGGTGGCTTCTGCAATCTCCGTCAAACTTAATGTAGAAGTATTGCTTGCCAATACAACTTCTGGACGACACAATTTGTCACACTGTTCAAAAACCTTCAGCTTCGTCTTCATATCTTCAGTAACTGATTCAATAACAAAGTCTGCATTTTTCAAAGCTTCTACCTGATCAGTCGTATGAATGCGTGAAAGTGTGATTTTCTTTTCAGCGAGTGTAATTCCCCATTTTGAAAGTTTTTTGTTGAGGCTCTTTTCAATTCGATCGTAGGCTTTTTGGGCGAGGGACTCGTTCTGCTCAATAATGGTCGTATCAAATCCGTTGGAGGCCAACAGCTCTGCAATCCCCCGCCCCATGGTACCGCCACCGATGACTGTGATGTTTTGAATGTTCGTCACAATAGCTCTTACTCCTTTCAATCAGTTAACTTCATATATTTTATCAGGTTTTGCGTATTATTTCATTAACATTTCCCGAAATTCGTCACCGGATAGCACTTCTTCTTTTAATAAAATACCCAGATTTTCTTCAAACATGAAAGAAAAACGCGCAATACATTGTAAAGTGTCATTATATAAGTTTTCCAATATTTTTTTAGCTTCCAGATGCAACTCTTTCCTGCCAATAAGCTCAGGGCTGATAATCCCCAGGTTGGACAAACCAGCCTCAATCATTGTTCGTGCATATTGATAGGCCTGCTCATAATCATTTTTGGCCCCTGTGCTCCTGTGTCCGTAAACATGCTCTTCTGCGGCTGCTCCCGCCAAACAGACGCGAATCGTTTTTTCCAGATCTTCCCGTGTATAAAGAACACGGTCACGATCGGGTTGCTGCCGCACATATCCCAAAGCTTGTCCGCGCGGAGTCAAAGTGATTTCTGAAACTGACCCGGGGCGAATATATTCGGAAATAATGGCATGCCCCATTTCATGAACAGCCACTCGCTCTTTTTCTTCCCTGCTGGCTTCACGATCTGCTTTTTCCCCCATCAGGATTTTGTCGATTGCTTGTGCCAAATGCTTCTGTTCTATTTTCTCCTTATTCTCCCGCAAAGCATAAATCGCTGCTTCATTGGCCAAACTTTCCAGCTGTGCGCCGGAAAAGCCGAATGTTTCCTCGGCGATTTTCATAAGTGACACATCCGAATGAATTTCCTTGTTTTTCATATGAATGCGCAATATATGCAACCTGGCTTTACAATCCGGCAGATCAACCTGAATATGCCGATCAAAACGACCTGGACGCAAGAGAGCCGGATCCAGCATATCCTTCCGGTTTGTCGCAGCAATCACCAGTACCTGCACTTCCTGCTCAACCGAAATACCATCCATCTCGGTCAGCAGCTGATTCAGGGTTTGGTCGTATTCCCGCTGTTGACTTCCTTCCCGTTTGCCTCCGATGACATCGATTTCATCAATAAATATGATTGCCCGATTTTTTTTGCTCTTTCGGGCAAGTGCCCTTGCATCCTGAAACAGGGAACGAATCCGTTTTGCCCCCACACCGACATACATTTCTACAAATTCACTGCCTGAAGCACTGACAAATACCGAATCTGTATAGTGAGCCGATGCTTTTGCCATCAAGGTTTTGCCCGTTCCGGGAGGGCCTGTCAATAAAATGCCTTTTAGGGGCCGAATTCCATATCGGGCAATCTTTTCACGCTGCAACAAAAAGTCCAGTGCTTCCTTCAATTCGTTTTTGGCTCTGATCTGGCCGCCGATTTGAGCAAAATCAACTGCAGGAATAGATTTGTTCTTTTTATCTTTTCCGATCACTTTTCCTGTTTTTTGCATAGAACGTCCACTGCCGGAATAAAGAAAAAGTCCAATTCCGGTCAATACGATAACAGGCAGCGGATCAATCCCCAGATAGATGAGAAAAACAAGCAACGCTGCACCTGTACCAAACATAATCGGTTTAGCCAAACACTCCGCCTCCTTTCTGTTTCTGCGTCTTGACCGGAACCGTCCGGATCAGGAAATGGTCCCCGTCGCAAAGAATGATATAGACCGACTCTTCATCCATTTTAAGGAAATACCGGACGCCATATTTTTCCGCCCACTTTTTTGCTGCTTCAGGAATTTGTGAATACGTCTGATTTGCAATACCTTCACGGATACCAAATGCCATCTGATCCCAGGCCGTTTGCAAACGTTTGTTGGGACGATCCGTCAGATGCACTTGAAGCTGTTTTCCTTTTGCTTTCCCTTTCAAGCGGTTTACAAGTTCCGGATACTTTTGAATAAAACCATCACATCCGGAATCGGAAACAGTCAGTCCGACTTCCACTCTGGATGGATTTACATGTATATATTGCAATCGCAATTCCTGCTGATCTTCCAGGAAAGAAACGATGGGCTTTTTGATCATCACTTGCTGATATCCCCAAAATCCTCCAAACATCAGGATAAGCGTGACCAAAAAACTGATAACCACCATTTTTACGGATTTAAACACCAAAGTCACGCTCCTTCGCCTAATTTTGCAGACTAAATACATAAAAAAGTATATCATCTTGTGATATACTTTGGCATTGACAATCCATGGCAATAAAAAAAGACAGTTTCCTGTCCCATCCTGTATAAAAATTTTATCCCCTTATATTTCCAGCGTATAAATCAAGGAGTGCGATGCTTCCCCCTGCTCAGGCATATTTAAAATGATTTGTTTTAACTGTTTATTTGGAGATTCCAAATAGATCAATTCATAGTAAATATGATAATCTTTGTAAACAGGCAACGGTGAGGTATTGGAATTGATGTTCAAACGCTTCCGGAACTGTTCAGAAAATTTGTGGGGATCAACGGTTACTCTGGCCTTTTTTTGTACAGGAGATTCCATTTTCCGGATAAACTCAACCTTGCCCAAAACTTTCTGCAAAAAAAGCAAGTGATCTTTCGGAGAGACCAAACCGGCCTGGTTTACTGTCATTTCTTCCTTATTCCCCGAATGATATGCCCACACTTTTTTATCTTTTCTTTCCATTACCTTTTTGCCGCTGGTATCTGAAATCACCCAGTTTTCGCCATCCTGTTTCCCCTGGTAATAACGTACAGAATTTTTATCGGTTGAGATCTTCAGCGCAAATTTATACTCCTTTTGGCTGCCATCTCTGAGCAATTCATGTATTTGCTGTTGCATCCTTTGCTGCACCTGTTGTTCTTTTTCAGCAGATGTTGGCTCCTGTGATTTCGGCTCAGTGCATCCGGCACAAAGGAAAACCATTGACAAAAGGAAAAACCAGTAAAAGGTTTTCATAAAATTCCTCCTTTTGTACATACATACGACAGCCAACTCCTTTTAATCCCAAAAAAAAGCCCATCATGTGGGCAGATGGGCAAAATGTGTTAAACATATTCATCGTATCTTCGGTGATACTAAAAAGCAACAAGGGAGGTGAAGGAAATGACAACCCCTTCCCTTAATCCCGGATGGATCCTCAGTGCGCTGCAAAGCCAATTGAATGAAGAAGAATGGGAAATGGTTGCCCCCTTTTTGCATGCGGAAACCTGGACTTCCCCTGCTGCGCGACAGAGGGAATGGCAAGAAACAGACATGGACATTCCTCTGCGTTACCATTTGCAAATCGATATAGAACAATGATTTGTGTATTAGTCTGACTTAGAAACTCCCGCCTATTCCCGATCGCCAATCTTTACGGCTACCAAATAACGGTAGCTCTTTCTTCATTTGATCTCCTGAAAAGCCTGATTTGCTTCAAAAATAACTTTCTCCTCATCCATCGTTAACAGTTCCCGGTTTCGCATAATCGGTTTTCCGTCAATATAAACATCGACAATATCATTCCGACTCGCCGCATAAACCAGGTGCGACACCACATCATGCAAAGGCTGCATATGCGATCCCGACAGATCGATTGTGACAAAATCCGCTTTTTTCCCAACTTCCAAAGAACCAATTTCCTGTTCCAGAAATGCACATTCGGCACCATATAATGTACCCATTTTCAGGGCCGTTAATGCAGGAACAGCGACAGGATCTTCATTCGCCCCTTTATGGATCATGGCCGCCAGATACACTTCTTCCAGCATATCCAGATTGTTGTTGCTTGCCGCACCGTCTGTACCCAAACCAGGCCGGATTCCTTTTTTGATCATCTTCGGTACAGGCGCAATTCCGCTGCCCAACTTCAGGTTACTTCCGGGGTTATGGGACACTTTCACATTATGGGAAGCCAGAATATCAATTTCCTCATCTGTCAAGTGAACCGCATGAGCAACAAGGGCAGGCAAGTCGAAAAAGCCCAGTTCTCGCAAGTGCTCTACCGGTCTTACTCCATAATCAGACACATTTTGTTCCACTTCTTTGGCTGTTTCAGACATGTGGGTATGGAGAGGCAAATTCAATTCTGCGGCCTTCTCCACAAACTGCCGGATATAGTCTGGCGGACATGTATAAGGTGCATGAGGAGCAAGCATTGTCGTAATCCGTCCATCCCCCTGACCATTCCAGTCCCGGGCAAACCGGACAGCTTCCTTCAGCTTTGCCTGCTGCACCTCTGCACTTGCCAAACCGATGGAACCGCGGCACAGACGGGCACGCATTCCTGATTCCAAAACAACTTGCCCCACCTGATCCATATGATCGTACATATCTACAAAACAGGTTGTCCCTGATTTAATCATCTCAGTAACTGCCAAAGCCGTTCCGGCGTATACCTGACGTGCCGTAAATTTTGCTTCAAGCGGCCACATTTTCTCTTCCAGCCAGGTTGAAAGCGGAAGATCATCCGCGTAGCCCCGAAGCAATGACATGGCTGCATGTCCATGTGTATTGACAAACCCGGGCATTAACGCCCGTCCCTCACAATCAATAACTTCATCATAAGTCGACAGGACTTCTTCTGACGGAACTGAACCCAAATATGTAATATATGAGCCTTCCACTGCCATGGCACCATGCCGGACAGTTTCCTCTCCTTCTCTCATGGTAATCAGCAAGGCATTTACAAATATCCGTTTCAATCATGTTCCTCCTCATCACAAACCCAAGCTTTGTTTTATCATTATAAAGATAACATGTTTTTCATTTTACATCTTGTGTTTTTTGATAAAAGCCAATATCGGATCCAAACGCTGCCGCTTGTGCGACAGAACCGGCTGAAACAAATCTCCTTTTTCATTTAACCGGTCAAATATGGTTAAAAGCGTCCACTCTCCGGGAGACAGGTTTTCATTCACTTCATTCCATTCAAGCGGAGCAGATACGGTCGCCTCAGGTCGAGCTCTGGGAGAATAGGGTGCAATCAATGTCTTGTTTCGCCAATGCTGCAAATAATCAATGTATACCTTGTCTCCCCGTTTTTTTACCTGCCGCTCAATCGTCACCAGTTCCGGATGCAATTCCGCAAGGTAGTTTGCCACAAACTCACCAATAATCCTTGTTTGTTCATAGGTATACACCGGCTCTATCGGGACATAGATTTGCAGTCCGGTTGCCCCCGATGTTTTAATAAAGCTTTTCAATTCCAGTTGCTCAAGCACGTCCTTGATTAACCAGGCAGTCTCCACAACTTTGCCAAAATCCGGACCAGATGGATCCAGGTCAAACACCAGTTCAGTCGGAACAGGTTTTTTCGCCAAATGAAAGGAAATGTGAAACTCCAAACAGGCCAGATTCGCCAACCAGATGAGTGTCGGCATATTATTGAGCAGAATATATTCAATATCTCCTTCTTTTTTTGTTTCCACCCAATCAGGCCGAAAAGACGGGGCATTCTTCTGGTAAAAAAAATCACCATTCACTCCATCAGGAAAACGGATTGTTGTCAAAAACCGGTCCTTTACATATGGCAAAAGATAAGGAGCCAGACGGGCACAGGCTAAAACAAAATCCCATTTGCGAATTCCGGCTTCGGGAAACCAAACCTTGTCCGGATTGGAAATTTTTATTTCTGTTCCTTCAATTTGGACATAACGTTCTTTTTCAGCCATCTGAACTCCCCATCCAAGCCTATTTTATATTGGACAAATATCCCTGTTAATAACAAATGAATAAATTATAGCAATGAACGATTACTTACGGCACAGGAGGAATCTTGATGGATAAACAAAACAACTTCCCACCGTATCCGATGGAATCAGCAGGCACTCGCGAATTTCCGGGCCAGCAACAGTTAAATACTTCACAATTGTTTTTCCCGGGTCCTTTTTTTACGCCGTTCTTCTTTCCCCGTCCGTTTTTCTTCTTTGTCTTTCGCCCATTTGGCCGCCGCTTCGGTCCATTTTAATTTGAACAGGAGGGACTGTACGCATGCACTCGCCCATGAACAAACCTGATTACTTTTCCGAGTCGGCGGAAGACAGCCTGGATACCTTGCAACGGGGGTTCTATCCACCCTATTATCCACCTTACGTTCCACCATACCAGTCATACTTGTATTATCCCCAGTATCCAACTTTCCCATTTTTTCCTGTCATTATCCCGATTCCTCCCCGTGGTCCCTGGCAACGGCCACGGTGGAGAAGATAGGCATCACAAAAAGGCACTTCCCGCTTATGGGAAGTGCCTTGAATTTGTCGGTAACACAGAAACTCATTTTTTGGGTGAAGCTGTTTCACTCCGTTTTTTTCACTTCATCTTGTTTTATCAACCCTTTAAACATAAACAGAAAAACCCGATCATGCTTAATTCTGTACATAAAAGGGCTATACTCCGGCACAAGCCGAACGATAACCCCCCGCACATTTGGCAAAATCTCCTTTCGGACCCCTGAGTGTTTTTTGCTGTTCTTACACAGAATAGAAAAAAGGGGGGGAAGCTTATGGATTGGGAACCCATTATTCCTTTTGAGCCGGTTGAATCAGACACAATTCCACAGGGGGATCAGTGGATCGCTCAGGTAAAGTGGGATGGTGTACGAATCTGTACCTACTGGGATGGCAATGAAGTAAAACTTTTTAACCGCAGAAGAAATGAACGCACTTATCATTATCCGGAACTTCTGAAAATTGAACAATATATAAATGCGAAGTCGGCAATTCTGGATGGAGAAGTAATTGCTTTAAAAAATGGGAAACCTTCCTTTTATGAGGTAATGAAAAGAGACGGAATCCGCGATCTGAGAAAGGTTCCTTTTATACAGCAACAAGTTCCTGTTACTTACATGATTTTCGATATCCTGTACCTCAATCACGCGTGGGTCGTCTCTTTCCCGCTTGCAGACCGTTTGAAAATGCTGCAAGAAATATACAGACCCGGCAATTCTGTACAACTTGTAACCGGGTTTGAAGATGGAAATGCATTGTTTGAGGCTGTACAGAAACATGATCTGGAAGGAATCGTTCTCAAGGATCTGTCCAGTTCCTATTTAATCCATGGCAAAGATCGCCGCTGGATCAAGAAAAAAAATTATCATGATTTGATCGCGGTTGTTGGAGGCGTCACCTTTCGCCATTCGATCGTCAATTCGCTGCTGCTGGGCTTGTTTGATGAAAAAAACAGGTTATGGTATATCGGTCATGCCGGTACAGGCAAACTGACGCAAGACGACTGGCAGAACATCACCCGAATGATCCGGCCTTTATTTCAGGATGAAATGCCTTTTGCAAACAAGCCTTCCCGCAGCAAAGACGCCATTTGGGTAAAACCCCTGATTACAGTTAAAATAAAATATACGGAATGGATCGAGGGACATACATTAAGACAACCGAGTATACAAGCGTTTGTAAAAATCCCTCCCCATCAATGCCGATTAAACCGGAAAACATAGCCTGCAAAAAAAACCCGGTTCCTGTTACTTTTTGCTTTTTGTACCGGTTTGATCGGGTCAAGGCAGACAAAATTCCGGTGAAAGTTCAGCCATGTTCTTTTCTTTTAATCTGTTTTAAGGCAGATTGTTTATTCGGGTATTTTGTGTTGATTTTAGTTTGTGATGCAAACAAGTTTATTGTTTTAAGGATACAAAATAACTTCATATTTGTAAGAATCTGTACGGTATACGGATTTGCTATATCCATCACCTTTCCCTTTTTTGAGCAGGTAATTCGCCGGAACAAAATTGCCATAAAAGGCGGTTTGATTCCCAATGACTCCGAAAACATCTCTTTGCTATAATGGTTAAAATAAAGAGCCGCTATTGCGACTCTATGAACAGGCAGCCTCATCCGCGATAATGGTTACATTCGGATGATTATATAAAATTGAGGCGGGCAAATCTGTTGAAACCTCTCCCGATAACAATTTCTTCAGGACTGGAGCCTTGTGCTTGCCTGAAATGAGCAATACGATTTCTTTACTCTTCATAATGGTGGATAGCCCCATTGTAATGGCATACTCCGGAACCTCATCCGGCGAACTGAAAAATGACTGGTTTGCCTTCCGGGTAGATTCTGTTAACCTGACAACATGAGTCGGGGTATCAAAGGGAGTTCCGGGTTCATTAAAACCAATATGTCCATTTACGCCAATTCCCAGGATTTGCAGATCGACACCGCCACTTTCCTTGATCAAACGCTCATATCGCGAACATTCTTCTTCCAGATTATCAGCAAGTCCGTTGGGAATATGGGTTTGCTGTTCAGGGATATCAATATGGTTAAACAAATTTTTGTGCATATAGTAATGGTAACTGGTTCTGTCACTCGGGCCAAGACCTACATATTCATCCAAGTTGAACGTCGTTACATGGCGATAGGAAGTCCCGTTTTTCCAATGATCCGTAACCAGCTTCTGATAAATCCCTTGCGGCGTCGCACCTGTAGCCAGTCCCAGCTTTGGCGCCTTTTTCTCCTTTACTGTCCGAATCAACAGTTCTGCCGCTTTTTGACACATTTCATCATAATCTTTCACACGGATAAGTTTCATCTTACATGTTCCTTTCTGTTGCTGATTGGTAGGCAATTTTCCCTCTGCAAAACGTCATATGGATATCAAAATCCTGATTCAAAACAACCAGATCTGCATCCTTACCAACAGCAATACTGCCTTTACGATCATAGATATTTAATTCTTTCGCCGCATTGGAAGCGGTCATTTTTATAATGTCTTCCATCGTACAATCAGCAAAATTTCTTATGTTTCTGGCTGCATCTTTCATTTTCAAAATACTGCCAGCCAATGTTCCATCAGCCAATCGGGCATCCTGTTCAGTAACCGTAACCTGCTGGCCTCCCAGATCATAAACACCCTCATTCATGCATTTGGCCCGCATGGCATCCGTAATCAGAAGAATTCTTTCGCTTGTGATCTGTTGATACGCCAGCCTGACACTGCGCGGATCAATATGGATCCCGTCCAGAATCATTTCCACATTCAATGCCTTGCTCAACATTGCCGCACCTGCCACCCCCGGTTCACGATGATGAAAACCGCGCATTCCGTTAAACAAGTGGGTGACATGACTGACTCCAGCTTTTATTGCCTCCATCACCTGATCATATGTAGCATCCGAATGGCCTATTGAGGCTACTACCCCAGTTTCCCGCAAATATCGGGCCAATTCTGTTCCCCCCGGTTCTTCCGGGGCAAGCGTAACCAGCTTTATTTTTCCCCGGGCCGCTTCCTGCCATTGCTTGAATTGGCTGATATTGGGTTCCATAATGAATTCAAGAGGCTGGGCCCCCTTTTTCCTGGCAGAAACAAACGGCCCCTCCAGATGAATCCCCAAACACTCGGCTTTGCCGGCAGTTTGAATATTTTCCATATAATCAGCAACGTTGGAAACAGCTTTTTCAATATTATCCGGCGATTGGGTAATTGTTGTGGCCAGGAAACCGGTCGTTCCTTCTCTCGGCAAAAAAACAGACATCTTGTCCAGAGCCTCTGGAACAGCATCCATTACATCTGCTCCCGCAACACCGTGAATATGAACATCGATCATCCCCGGAATTACCGTTCTTCCTTCCAGGTCTATCACATTATTGCCTGGATCATGAACAAAATTGCTCATTTCTCCCATGGCAACGACTTTATCGCTTTCTATATGCAAATATCCGTTTTGAATGGTTCCCTGCTCGGCGTAAATTTTGCCATTAATTAATGCAAGTACCCCATTTTTTTGTCCCATTTTTGCCAATCTCCTTTTCTCCTGTTGCCATATTCAGTTTAACGCCAATATGTATACAAGTCTATACCAATATATATTTGTCCAAAACCTGACAAAACCGCCTGATAAAGGTCACAGAAACATTTTTGAAGCATATGATCAGCAATATTTTTGCCACAATTACAACCTTTTCTGGAAATCATTGATTTATAAATGTTTTTCCGCAGTCAGTTAATGTCT
>JBAVDL010000127.1:0-25302 GCA_049587175.1 Thermoactinomyces sp. | reverse complement strand
GGATTAATTGTTTGACGCCCGCCTTTTTGGCAATAGCGGCGGCCTGGGTACAAGTGGAGTGAAAATAATTGGCTGCCAGTTCCTCTTGCCCTGTGCGATAGGTGGCTTCATGAATCAAAAGGTCACATCCTTCAGCAAGAATGCATGAATTTTCTGTGGCTCGTGTATCCCCTAAAACAGCAATGGTTTTCCCTTTTTTCGGAGGTCCGGTAAAGTCTTTTCCATGGATGGTGCGTCCATCCGGGAGGGTGATTGTTTTCCCCTGTTTCAGCAACTTGTAGCAAGGTCCCGGCGGGATGCCCGCCTTTTTCAGTTTTTCCGCATACAAGCGTCCCGGCTGGCTCTGTTCCTCCAACCGGTATCCGTAGGAAGGGATCCCGTGATCCAGCTTTTTAACCAGAATAGTGAAAAAGGGGACTTCCAGCCGGGTTTCATCATCGACTTCTATAATTTGCAGAGGGTAACGGAGAAAGGTTTGGCTTGTTTTCAGGGTGACATTTACAAATTCTTTCAGGCCTCTGGGACCGTAAAGGACAAGTGGAGCTTCAGCCCCCTGAAAAGAGCGGCTGCCGAGAATTCCCGGCAATCCGTAAATATGATCGCCATGTAAGTGGGTGATAAATATGCGCTCCACTTTGTTCAGTTTTACAGGAGAGTCCCATATTTTGTGCTGTGTTGCTTCCCCGCAGTCAAAAAGCCAGATTTGCCCGTTATACTCCGGCATGATAAGGGCAAGTGATGAAACGTTCCGGCTTCGTGATGGTACACCGGCACCTGTTCCCAGAAAATAAAACAGCATGGTGGTTAAGGTTCCTTTCTTGAGACTAGGCCATGGATTCTGAACGCATCCGGTTTTGTGCAAGCACCTGCTCTGCCGCTTCATGGACAGATGAAACCACATGGGTTGCCTGCTGTTTTACTTCAGCAGGGGCGTGCTGCATGGCAAAACTGTGGGGAGTGTAGCGCAACATGGATACATCATTGAATGAATCACCAATGGTTGCGATTTCTTCGGGTTGTAATCCCAGCTCATCCGCCAGTATTTTCAGCGAAGCCCCTTTGGATATGCCTGGCGGCATAAAATCAAGGCAATCTCTGTCCGAAAAAAAGGAATCTACCTGTGAGGGGAAGGTTTCCTGAATGTATGCATCAAGCTTTTGTAACTTGTCCAGTTCCCCAAAATAGGTTATTTTGCTTGGGAAAAGGGTTTTCCCCAATTCTTCGTCCATTTCCGGAATGACACGAACCGAGAGTTTCATCCGCTTCAGAATGGCAAGGACGGCGTCTGTCTTTTTCTCGACAAACATTTCGTTTTCATGGGTAATAAAGCAAGGCAGTGCAAATGATTTGGCCTTTTTGTAAATGTGTCTGGATAGCTCGCCGGAAAAAGCAGCCGATTGCAGGCATTTTCCATCCCTGCTGTAAATAAAGGCTCCGTTTTGGCTGATTCGATGAAATCGGCTTTCAAGCAAGTCCATGACTTTTACCAGTTCATTATCCATTCTGCCTGAAGCCAGGGCAATGTGAAGTCCAGCCTCGATCAGTGACCGGAGGGCTTTCTGGTCCCGGGGCGAAACCTGTTTATCGCGATTAAACAGGGTATTATCCAGATCACTTACAAACAGTTTAATCATATTGTTCACTCTTTCTATTTTGACACTGATTCATTTCCATCTATGAGGGTATCATATACAAGACATTCGATGGATGCAATCTGTTGCTTGTCCAATTTTTTCAAGTGATTGAAAAATATTTCAGGAGAACGTTACAATCATTCCTTTTTTCAGCCATATAAAAAACGGCTTCTTGATCCTGGTTTATGGAAGGAAGCTATTTTTTTGTATTCTGCAGTAATTTTCTTTTGACAATGGCGGCCTTGATTGCCATATAATCAACCGATTCCGGCAACTCATCCTTGATGGGGCGCAGTTTGTGAGCGCCCAGTTCATCAATTTTCTGCATGATCAGTTCTTCATGCTGCTCCGGTATAAACTGGTCCCAATCCAGTTCCAGTCCTTCCAGGCCTGCACGCAACAAATGGTCTTCAATTGTACCGCGTTTCAGGTTTCGTTCCCTGGCAATTTCCGTAATGGTTTTTCCTTTTTGAAACAGGCGATAGGTTTTTACATGGCTGGGTTCTTTCGCCGTTTTTTTTGTCCGGGCAGGTGTTTTGCCATGTTTCTTCACATATTGCCGGATCGCCTCAAGAAAAAGGGGGCCATACTTTTCAAATTTCATCTCTCCCACACCGGAAATAAGGCGCAAAGCTTCCCCGGTTACAGGCAAACGGCGGCACATTTCTTTCAGGGTACTGTCCGGAAAAATCATGTAAGGAGGAAGCTGTTCTGCTTCTGACAACTGCTTGCGCAGGGACATAAGCTTGTCAAGCAGCGGGTTGGTTTTGGGCTCCGCCGCTTTGATCATTTTTTCAGTTTCCCGGTAAAGATAAACAGACTGTTCTCCTTTCAGCACTGCCAAGGCTTTAGGTGTCAGCCTGGCAAGGGGGAAAGGACGCTGCCCGTAAACCAGGGACAAATAGCCTTCCGAAGCAAGGAACCGGCACAAACGAATAATTTCTTTTTCCGTAAGTTCTCCCATGATTCCATATGTAGGGATTTTATCCAGTTGCCACTCGACAATCCGCCTGCTCCTGGAACCCCTCAGGGTTTTGGCTATGACTGTCAGCCCGTATCGTTCCCCTGTCCGTTTGATACAAGAGAAAATTTTTTGTGCTTGTACCGTGTAGTCGGCCAGATCGCCCATTTGCCTGCGGCAGTTTCCGCATTTGCCGCACGGCTGAACAGATGAACTGCCAAAATAGGCAACCATTTCCTGCTGCCAGCATTTGCGGGAATAGCAATAGTTGATCATGGTTTGCAATTTGTCAAGTTCCAGTTTTTTTCGCTCACTGGTAAGCCCGGAGTGTTCAATCAGGTATTTCTGCATCGGGATATCCCGGGGCGAAAACAGCAGGATGCATTCACTTTCTTCTCCATCCCGGCCAGCCCGCCCGGCCTCCTGATAGTAACATTCCAGGTTGCGGGGAAGCTGGTAATGAATAACAAAGCGCACATTTGATTTATCAATTCCCATGCCAAAAGCGTTGGTTGCCACAATTACCTGAACCCGGTCGTAAGAAAACTGTTCCTGTGCCTGGTTTCGTTCTTCTTCGCTCATCCCGGCGTGGTACCTGGCTGCCGAAAAACCGGCGTTCACCAGGGATTGATAAACCTGATCGGTATCTTTTCTTGTTGCGCAATAGATGATTCCGGTTTGATGCAAATGGTTTTGTAAATAATGATGAATATAGTCCAGCCTGGTTTCGTCATGGCGCACAAAAAAGGACAGGTTTGGACGATGCAATTTTGTAGAGTAAATATGGGATGAGTCAATTTGCAAGAGTTGGGCGATATCCTCTCTCACATCGGGAGTGGCAGTTGCGGTCAAGGCCACAATAATTGGCCGGCGCGGCAGAGACAACAGTTTTTCGGCCATAGAGCGGTAACTTGGACGAAAATCATGTCCCCACTGGGAAATGCAGTGTGCTTCATCAACGGTAACAAAGTAAATGGGCAAGCTTGAAAAAATCGCCCGGAAAGCTTCCGATTCCAGACGCTCGGGAGCAATATACAGGAGCTTGTAGGCGCCTTCTTTCAATTTAGCCAGCCGCTGCCCAATTTCTGCCCGCGTAAGTGAACTGTTGATATAGGTAGCGGCTATATTCAATTGCCGCAAACTGTCTACCTGATCTTTCATCAATGAAATCAGGGGAGAAATGACCATTGTAATTCCGGGAAACAGCAATGCCGGAAGCTGGTAGCAGATCGATTTTCCTCCCCCTGTCGGCATAATGCCCATGGTATGGTGTCCGGCCAGGATACTCTCAATGATCTCCTTTTGTCCGCTCCGAAAAGAAGAATAGCCAAAAACCTTTTGCAGCAGCAATTCAGCCTGTTGGATCATCGAATCACCTCCCGGCATTTGCGATCAGACGAGAAAATCCTTTTCGGTAAATCTTTCAATAAGGTTAAGATATAATCAAAAGGCAAAATTGTAAACAAAATGCAGACATGCGGCAAATGGAGGGCTTGTTGACTGTCGGCGGAGCAAGCCCATAAAATAAGGACGGCAGATCAAGATCTGCAAAGATGGGAGGGAAAAGAGATGCTGTTTATAGATAATCACAACATTACAGATCCGCGGGTAAATCTGGCGATTGAAGAATATGCGCTGAAATATCTGGATATTGACGAGACCTATCTGCTTTTTTATATAAATGAACCGTCTGTCATTATTGGAAAGCATCAGAATACGGTTGAGGAAATTCACGTGGATTATGTACGGGAACATCATATCCATGTGGTTCGCCGTTTATCCGGCGGCGGGGCGGTCTATCATGATTTGGGGAATCTGAATTTCAGCTTTATTACCAGGGACGACGGCAAAAGCTTTGCCAATTTCCGCAAATTTACCGAACCGGTAATTGAAGCATTGAATTCATTGGGAGTCAAGGCAGAATTGAGCGGGCGCAACGATATTCTGGTCGAAGGCAGGAAAATATCGGGAAATGCCCAGTTTTCCACCAAGGGGCGCATGTTTAGTCATGGAACGTTAATGTTTGATGTGAACCTGGATGATGTTGTTCAGGCGCTCCAGGTGAAAAAGGAAAAAATCGAGTCCAAAGGGATTAAATCCATCCGAAGCCGGGTGGCCAATATTGTTGATTTCCTGCAAAAGCCGCTAACCATTCAGGAGTTTCGCCAGCTTCTCTTGGAACATATTTTCCGCGGGCAAAAACCGATTCCCGAATATGTGTTGTCTGACAGGGATTGGCAAAAAATCCGGGAGATCTCGGAAGCCCGTTATAAAAATTGGGATTGGAATTATGGGGAATCGCCTGCTTTCAACATACGGCAAAGCCACCGTTTTCCTGTTGGCACCATTGACGTACGCCTGAATGTAGACAAGGGAATCATTCGCTCCTGCAAGATTTATGGTGATTTCTTCGGAGTCGGGGATGTCCGGGATATCGAAGAACGCCTTGTTGGAATCAGGTATGAACGGGGAGAGATCGAAAAAGCACTGGCAGGCATGGATGTGAAAGATTATTTTGGTGCCGTCAGTAAAGAAGATTTGATCAACCTCATTTATTGACCTTTCCGGGAGAGAGACGGAGAGAGGGGTGAAAAATTCCCTTCATCCGTCTCTCTTTTATTTGTTTTCGACTGGTTCTTCTTCCAGTTGCCGCCAGTGGGCAAGCGTCTTTTTGACAATTTTCTGTACCACGGCGGCAGGGTCGGTCTTGTTATCCCGCGCGACATTCTCCAGTTGTTCAATTTCTTCCAGGGTCAGCCAAAAGTTGAAAGACATAAAGGCATCTTCACTTGCCGGGTAGGGTGGTTTCTTTTTAAACAGCACAAATGAACCCCCGCTTTCTCCTACACAATATCAGCTCCTATTGTAGATTTTTGCTAAAAGTTGCCAAAATCCTTTTTGTTTCATCCCAAAATAAAAAAGAAGTACTTTATGGATCAGGTTAATCACTGACATATCCCATACATAATAACAGCAATAGGTTAATAAAAATAATTTTAACAATATTTTAATTATAATTAAATTTCATAATATAATTGTGTATGAAGTTGTTTTTATATTAAAGAAAGATAAACACAGAAATGAGGGGGATATCATGAAAGAGGGAGAAACATGGGCTGGCCGGAATGGAACCTTGTATGAGGGTGTAAAAGCAACCATAGACCGGATTACGGCCAGAAAAGTGAGTGTAAGCTATGATCTTCCTGTTCACACCGGTGGATTGCAGGTGTTTGGCCAAGTATGTTCAAAGGGGAGTTTCAGCAAATGTTTGAACCGGTACAGCAACCGGAAGAAGGCAATCTGTCCTGAATAGCGGTTGTTTTTTGTAAGTCTTGGCAACCGCAATAATTACTAAATATTTGTTAAATAAATATTATTTTTAATTTATTAAATATTATTGACAATTATACAAATTTTCTATTACGATAAAGACAAGCAAGCGCTTGTTTTATCAGGGAAAGGGAGGGAGTATGTCAAGACCTGACCGAAAGGAAGAAATTTTGCGGGTTGCTGGCCGTCTGTTCAGCCAAAAAGGGTATCACGGGACGACGATCCGGGAAATTTCCGAAGCCTGCGGCATTTTGTCCGGGAGTTTGTATGCCCATATCCGAACGAAAGAAGATTTGTTGTATGAAATTACGGACCGGGGGGCAGAATCCTTTTTGAGGTCGCTTTATCCCATTATGGAAAGGGATGTTCCGGCTGCGGAAAAATTGAGACAAGCAGTACGTGCGCATATGAAAGTGATTGAGGCAAATCTGGAAATAGCAACGGTCTTTTTTCAGGAATGGAAAGCATTGTCCGAAAAAAGATTTGCTAAAATTCAGTCAAAACGAGATCAATATGAAGCGTTATGGACAGAAATTCTGGAACAGGGAATCCGGCAGGGAGTATTTCGTGATACGGATAAAAAATTTGCCCGGCTGTTGCTGTTGGCAGTAGGGAACTGGGCTTATCAGTGGTACCGTCCTGATGGAGAATTGTCGGCAGAAGAGGTTGCCGACCGGTTTGTGGACATGTTGCTGGAAGGATTGCAAAAGTGACTTGGACACCAGGGAGGGGTGCGCGTTGACAGAAAAAGCACGTTTTCAGGCATTTATGGACAGGATTAACCGCGGTGAAAAAATTGAGGCTACTGACTGGATGCCTGAAGAATACCGGATGTTGTTAATCAAGTTGATTCATATGCATGGTGTAAGCGAAATCATGGGGGCGTATCCGGAAAAGGAATGGGTGCCGAAAGCACCTACCTTGAAAAGAAAACTGGCAATTATGGCCAAGGTGCAGGATGAAGTGGGGCATGGCCAGCTCCTGCTCAGGGTGGTAGAGGATTTGGCGGCCCCGTTAAACAAGACCCGTGAAGATTTAATAGAAGATATTTACAAGAATAAAGTCAAGTTTCATAATGTCTTTCACATGGAAGCCCGAAGCTGGGCAGACGCCGGTTTGATCGGGTGGCTGGTGGATGGCGCCGCCATTACGATTCAGGCTTCACTCCTGCAGTCATCATATGGTCCGTACGCCCGTGTGTTAAAACGGGTTTGTGCAGAGGAAAGTTTCCATATGAAACATGGTGAAAGCATTATTCTTGCCCTGGCGACCGGAACCCCCAGGCAACGGAAGATGCTTCAGGAAGCGCTTGATTACTGGTGGGAGTCCCTTCTCTTTTTCTTTGGCCCCAGAGAGATCACTCCTGCTGTAGAGCGTATGCTTTATTACCGGATTCGGGTTCTGACCAATGAACAGCTGCGGCAAAAATATCTGGACAAATATGTCCCGAGAATCCAGTCGCTTGGCATCAGAATCCCTGATCCGAACTTGCGCTTTGACCGGGAAAAGAATTGCTGGATTTATACAGATCCGGACTGGGACAAATTCAGCCGGATGGTTCACCAAAATGTAGGCCCCAAGTCCAGGGAGAGAGTGGAAATGCGGCGTCAGGCCCATGAAGGTCAACGTTGGGTGAGAGAAGCCCTGTTGCGTGCCCGTGCCCAAACAGTGTAAAGGAGGGGGACCAAATGAACGAAAATAAGAATGATTTTGAAGTATTTGAAGTGTTTGTCCAGGAAACACACCTGGATTCGCACATACATGTTGGAAGTCTGGTGGCAGCTTCTCCTGAACTGGCCATGCAAGTCGCGCGTGAAAACTTCCTGCGGCGGGATCAGGCTGTCAATCTGTGGGTTGTTCCCCGGAACCGGATTACGGCAACTTCTTACGAATCCCCTTTTTTCAGCCGGGAAATGGACAAGAAGTATCGCGAAGTTTCCGGTTATACCGAAAATGGGCGCCTGTGGCGGTTGTTCAAGGAGAGGGATATGGATATTGAGGAAATTGTTGCCCATGTTCGGGAGACAAGCAATTCAGCCATCAAGGAAAAGAAGCTGGAAAGGAGAGAGTCCCGGTGAAAATAGAACAGGCATCTGTTGCAAAAAGCAACCCGGTCTATACCGAAGCCCTTGCAGGCTGGCTTTACCAGCTGGCTGATGATGAACTGGTCATTGGGCATCGCGATTCCGAATGGCTGGGAATGTGCCCGGATATTGAAGGAGATGTGGCTTTCAGTTCCATTGCCCAGGATGAGGTGGGACACGCCAATTTTTATTATACTCTCCTGCATGAATTGGGGGAAAAAGATCCGGATACCCTGGCATTTTCCCGCCCCGCAGACAAACGGTGCAATGCCGTAATTGTGGAGCGCGAAAACAACGACTGGGCTTATTCCATTGTCCGTCATATGTTTTATGACTTGTGGGATGAGTTGCGGTTGAAATCTTTCAGTGATTCTTCCTATTCTCCTTTAGCACAGGGAGCCGCAAGAATGTTGCGGGAGGAATACTATCATTCCCTTCATATGACAACCTGGTTCGTGCAGTTGGGAAGTGCCGGCGGAGTGGCGACCGAAAAGATGAATGCAGCTGTTGAAAAAATATGGCCCGAGTTGGGAGACCTCTTTTATATCGATCAGGAAGATATGCTGCTGCAATTTGGCATTATTCAGGAAAGTTCAGCATCGATGGTGAAGAAATGGGAAGAGCGGGTAGAAGGCCTGTTTCAGCAAGCCGGCCTCACCTGGCCCGGTCCGGTCCCCGGTGTAAAAAGGAACGGACGTCTTGGAGAGCATAGCCAGGATTTGCAACGCCTCGTGGAGACCATGGGGGAGGTTTATCATCTCGATCCGGCAGCAAAATGGTAGAGGGAAGGAGGAGATCGCATGAGCCAGGAGTTGCTGGAAATCCTGCAGGAGGTAAAGGATCCGGAAATCCCGACAGTGTCTGTGGTGGAGTTGGGGATGATTAACCGGATAAACCGGCAGGATGACACAATTTTTGTCGAGATGATCCCTACTTTTGTCGGCTGTCCCGCTCTGGATATGATTCGGCAAAATGTTCAGGAGGAGTTGATGCAAAAGACCGGTGTAAAAAAAGTGAAAGTGGAGTACAGTTTCCACCCTCCATGGACAAGTGAACGAATCACCAGAGAGGGTTGGGAAAAGTTAAGAGCGTTCGGGATTGCATCTCCTGGAAAAAACCATACAGATATTCCGTCGTGTCCCTATTGCGAAGCAGACGGGGGAGATGTGGAAAATATATTTGGCCCGGCAGCATGTCGTGCCATCTATTATTGCAAGAACTGCCGTCAGCCTTATGAAGGGATGAAAAAGATATAAAAAAAAGGGGAATCGGCACATGTTTCAACCCGAATTGGAAGCAATGTCGCGTGACCAGTTGCATCAATTGCAAAACGAACGGTTGCGAACAACGGTACAAAGGGTTTACAAGCATGTCCCATTTTACAGAAACCAATTGGATAAGATGGGGATTCATCCTGACGATATTGCCGGCATTGATGATTTGTCCCTGCTCCCGTTTACCGTAAAAAAGGACTTGCGGGATTTCTACCCGAGAGGTTTGTTTGCTGTCCCTTCCCATGAAATTGTCCGCTTGCATGCTTCATCAGGTACGAAGGGAAAACCGACAATTGTTGGCTATACCCGCCGGGATCTGGATTGCTGGGCCGATATTTGCGCGCGCTCCATTATAGCAGCAGGTGGAGCCCCTGGTGATACTTTTCACAATGCGTACGGATATGGTTTGTTTACCGGCGGCCTGGGGATGCATGCAGGTGGAGAAAAATTGGGGGTTTCCGTAGTTCCGGCATCGGCAGGAAGCAGAATCAGACATATTACCCTGATTGAGGATCTGAAACCACGCGGAATTGCCGGGACTCCCTCTTTTCTTTTAAGCCTCGGGGAAACCATGAGGCAAAACGGAATGGATCCGGAAAAGTCCAGTCTGGAATATGGCATATTTGGAGCTGAACCCTGGACGGAAGAAATGCGTCTGGAACTGGAAGAGATGTGGGGAATACAGGCGGTTGATATTTACGGGCTTTCGGAAGTAATGGGGCCGGGTGTTGCAATTGAATGTCGGGAAGAGAAACAGGGACTGCATATATTTGAGGATCACTTTCTGGTTGAGGTGATCGATCCGGATACCGGCCAGCCTGTCAGTGAAGATGAAACAGGAGAACTGGTATTTACCAGCTTGACAAAAGAGGCGCTTCCTCTGTTGCGCTACCGTACCGGCGATCTTGCCTCTCTTAACAGGAAACCATGCCGTTGCGGGCGGACTCATGTTCGAATGTCACGGGTAAAAGGACGGATTGATGACATGCTCATCATCCGGGGAGTTAACATTTTTCCAATGGAAATTGAACCGGTTGTCCTGGCGCAGCCTGAACTTGCTCCTCATTATCAGGTTGTTGTGGAGAAAAAGGGGGCACTTGATGAATTAACCGTTGAGGTAGAACTGGCAGATACCTGCCAGGGGGCGGATATGGATGATTTGAACCGGCATTTGCGCAAAAAACTGAAAGATTTGTTACAAATCCAGGTACAGGTTCGTATTGGAAGGCCCGGCACAATTCCGCGCAGTGAAGGCAAGGCTGTGCGAATTATTGACAAGCGGGTCCGTTGACAGAAACAAATATAGAAAGGAAGTTTTTTTATGGTCAAGTTAACTGCTCTATACAGGCAGCCAGAGGATCAAAAGGCTTTTGACGAGCATTATTTTAAAACGCATTTGCCACTGGCCGGGAAAATGCCCGGACTCTTGAAAGTAGAAGTAACCCGGTTTTCAGAAACGCCAATGAGAACCAAATCCCCGTATTATTTGCAGGCAGATTTGTATTTTAAGGACAGGCAGACACTGGACGACGCGATGAAATCCCCGGAGGGAAAAGCGGCAGCCAGAGATGTGATGAGTTTTGCAGGAAAACTGGTCACCATGATCATTGGTGAAGTTCAAGGTGAGGAAGTTTGAATAAATCCCGGTTTGAGAAACTGGTTGTCATCGGGGCCGGTACCATGGGGATTGGTATTGCGGAAGTCTTTGCCGCGGCCGGACGGGATGTGAAAGTCGTCGAAGTCAATGAGCAGGTTTTCCGAAATGCAGTCGAAGGATTGAAAAAACGGCTCCAAAAGCGGGTAGAAAGCGGAAAGGTCAAACAGGAATTTGCTGAAAATCTGCTCAGTCGCATCCGTTATGTTCCGAATATTCGTAAATTGACCGATGCGGATCTTGTTATTGAGGCCATTATTGAAAAACTGGATGCCAAACAAAATGTCTTCAGAGAACTGGCTGAAGTAACCTCTCCCGAAACGATACTGGCATCCAATACTTCTTCTTTATCCATCACCTCGATTGCGTCTGCGGTCCGCCATCCGAAACGGGTGATGGGAATCCACTTCTTTAATCCGGCACCCCGCATGCCGCTGGTGGAAGTCGTTCCGGGTGCCGAAACAGACCTCTCTCTGGCGGAAGAGGTGAAAGGGTGGCTGAAAAAGCTGGGAAAAGAACCAGTCATTGTAAAGGATACCCCCGGTTTTCTGGTAAACCGGGTTGCCCGCCCTTTTCATCTGGAAGCATACCGTTATGTTCAGGACCAGATTGCGTCCAAGGAGCAAGTCGACCGCATTATGCGAACCGCCGGCTTTAAAATGGGACCGTTTGAATTGCAGGATCTGATCGGGATCGATATCAACTTTGCTGCTTCTGTGTCTGTTTTTGAAGGAAACTTCTATGAAGCGCGCTATCGTCCCCATCCCTTGCAGCGACAGATGGTGGAACAGGGAGCAATTGGCCGGAAAGCTGGAAAGGGGCACTATTCATATGAAAAATAAAGTGATTGTTTTGGGAACCGGTCCCCTGGCCAATGCGATATGCCAATATTTGACGGATCGCGGTTATCAGCCTGTGCGGGCGGATGAAAGACCGGAAGCTGACGTGATGGCGTTGATCGATATCACCACGGGAATGGAGGGTGAGAAAAAAGCGCTGTTGACTGAATGGGAAAAACAGCTTGCTCCTGATACCCCCATTTTCACCTCAGCCTTGCATCTGACAGCAACTCAGATTGCGTCCTGGTTGAAATATCCCTGCCGGGTTGTCGGATTTTCTCCGCTTTATTTTGAAAAATGGGAGCGGGTGGAAGTTTCCTGCCCTTTGCAGGCAGAGGGAGATGAGCGTTTTGAGGCGGCTCTTGCCGTGTTTGAAAAATGGGGGAAAAAAGCGGAAATCGTCGGGGATGAACCGGGCCTGGTTTTTCCGAGGACATTGGCATTACTGGTAAATGAAGCAGCCTGTTGTTTGCAGGAAAAGACAGCAACCCGGGAAGATATCGATCTGGCGATGAAGAAAGGGACCAATTTCCCGCTTGGTCCGCTTGAGTGGGCGGATGAAGTGGGGATTGACCAGATTGTGGCCATCCTGACAGGGCTCCACCGTGAGTTGGGAGACGATCGTTACCGTCCTGTCCCGCTGCTGCGCAAAATGGTTTATGCCGGGTATTGGGGAAAAGCGGCTGGCCGGGGATTTTATCATTACGATCAGATTTTGGATTCTGTAACGGATAAGGCGAGGTGAATAGAGTGAGAGAGGTTGTAATCGCCGATGCGGTACGCACTCCCATTGGGCGTTTCAAGGGAAGTTTGAGCCATGTGCGGGCCGATGATCTGGCAGCCCATGTGATCAAGGCCTTGCTTACACGCAACAGGGCTGTTCCGGCGGAAGAGATTGAAGATGTCTTTTTTGGCTGTGCCAACCAGGCCGGAGAGGACAATCGGAATGTTGCACGAATGGCGGCTTTGTTGGCCGGTTTGCCGGAAAAAACAGGGGGAGTAACCGTCAATCGTTTGTGCGGTTCCGGCCTGGAAGCGATCAATCAGGCTGCAGCGGCGATTGCCATGGGCAGTGGAGAGATCATGATTGCTGGTGGTGTGGAGAATATGACACGTGCGCCGCTGGTAATGCTGAAACCGGAAACAGCGCTGGCGAGGGGAAATCATACCCTGGTGGATACCACATTGGGCTGGCGGTTTGTCAATCCGCGTCTGGCCGCGCTGTATGATCCCATCAGTATGGGGGAAACCGCGGAAAATGTAGCTGACAAATATGAAATCAGCCGTGAGGATCAGGACCGGTTTGCCGTCTCCAGTCAGCAAAAGGCAAATCTTGCCTGGGAAGCAGGGCGGTTTGACGATGAAGTGGTTCCGGTTGAGGTTCAGGAACCAGGAGGCAAAACAAGAATTTTTTCCCGCGATGAACATCTTCGCCCGCAAACGACCCTTGCCAAACTGGCCAGTTTAAAACCGGCCTTTCGGCAAGGAGGGACCGTGACGGCTGGCAATTCATCGGGGATCAATGACGGAGCATCGGCTCTTTTGTTGATGAGCAGAGAAAAGGCAACTTCGTTGGGGCTGATTCCCCTGGCCAAAGTCGTCACATTTGCGGTAGAGGGAACCAATCCGCTTTATATGGGAATCGGACCCGTGGGCGCAACACGCAAGGCACTGGCAAGAGCAGGGCTAAAGCCGGAAGATCTGGATCTTGTCGAATTGAACGAGGCCTTTGCTTCACAATCGCTGGCATGCATTCGCCAGTTGGGTTTGGATGAAGAGCGTGTAAATGTAAACGGCGGTGCGATTGCCCTCGGCCACCCGCTGGGAGCCAGTGGAGCACGGATCATGACAACGTTGCTTCATGAACTGAAACGGCGGAATGGACGCTACGGATTGGCCGCCATGTGTATTGGCGTGGGGCAGGGAATTGCTACGGTAGTGGAGCGGGAAACCGGATGGTAATCAAAACAGGAAAAGGAGCGGATATCAGATGCTAAAGGAAAAAGTAAAACTTCTCCAGGAAAAATATGACCTGGTTATTAACGGGCAGAAGGTTCCAGGTGCCACCAATGAATATTTTGCCGTTTACAATCCGGCCACCGGAGAAAAGATCAGCGAAGTGGCAAAAGCTGGCAAAGCCGATGTGGACAAGGCCGTAGAAGCGGCAAGGGAAGCGCTTGTCAGCAGCAAATGGGTCCGGTGGCCTGCAGCCCGGCGCGGTCAGATTCTGAACAGGATCGCACAAATCATGCGGAGCCGTTTTCAGGATCTGGTGGAACTGGAAATCCTGAATACCGGAAAAGCATTATCCGCTGCACAAGGGCAAGTGATGCAGGCAATTGAAGACATGGAGCTTTATGCCGGAGCGACAGCCACCATCCAGGGGCACACCAAGCCGGTCCCAAACGGATTCTTTCACTACAGTGTCAAAGAGCCTGTCGGTGTTTGCGCACAAATCGTTCCCTGGAACTATCCCCTGATGATGACGGCCTGGAAAATAGCCCCGGCCCTGGCAGCCGGTTGCACAATCGTCCTGAAACCGGCCAGTCTGACTCCCCTGACTGCGCTTGTGCTGGCCGATATTTGCCATGAAGCGGGCCTCCCTGCAGGTGTGCTCAATGTTGTGACAGGAAGCGGGGCTGAAATCGGTTCCTGTCTGGTTGAGCATCCCGGCGTGGACAAAGTGGCATTTACCGGAGAAACCGGCACAGGCAAGGATATCATGGCCAGGGCATCCGGGACATTAAAAAGAGTCACTTTGGAACTGGGCGGCAAATCGCCGAATATCGTGTTTCCTGATGCTGATCTGGAGGGAGCTGTTAATGGTTCGGTTTTCGGCATCTACTATAATACGGGGCAGTCTTGTGAAGCGCGGTCACGTCTGTTTGTCCATGAAGATATCTATGACGAATTTGTGGAAAAATTTGTGGAACAGACGAAAAAGTTGAAACTCGGAAATCCCTTCAGTAAGGAAACGCATGTAGGAGCCATTATTTCCCGGGAACAATGGGAGACAATTGATCGATATGTCAGATTGGCAGAAAAAGAAGGAGCCCGTGTGATCTATGGCGGAAAACGGCCGGAAGGTGAAGAGTTTTCACAAGGACATTGGTACATGCCGACAGTGATTGTGGATGTTGCCAATGATATGCGTGTGGCACAGGAAGAAATCTTTGGCCCTGTTGTCGTCATTATCAGGTTCAGGGATGAAAAAGAAGTAATCCGGATGGCCAATGACACCATTTACGGTTTGGCAGCCGCTGTATGGACACAGGATCATGGTCTAGCCCATCGTGTTACTTCTCAGCTGAAAGCGGGAATTGTCATGGTAAACAATCCCATTTCCACTTTCCCGGGATTGCCGTTTGGCGGTTACAAGCAATCCGGCTTTGGCCGGGAATTGGCCCTGGAATCACTTGATTTGTACATGGAAACAAAAAGTGTTCTTTCCTATATCGGGCCAAAACCGCTCAACATCTTCGGAATCTGAGGAGGAACAGGATGAAGCCAGGTCTGGAGCCCGGTTACAAGGAAACAATGGTTGTTGTAGTAAAAGAAGACATGGTTGCCTCTTTTGGCGGGCAGATGGTTCATCCCGTTTTGTCCACCGTGTCGATGGTATATTATATGGAATGGACCGGGCGAAAAGTAATATTGCCTTTTCTGGAAGATGACGAGGAAGGAGTAGGAGCATCAATTGATATCCGGCATCTTGCACCGGCGCCGGTCGGAAAAACCGTATTGTTTGTGGCGACTGTAAAAGTTGCAACTCCGAAAAAAGTGGTCTGTAACGTAATGGCTGAACATGACCGCGCCATTGTAGGGGAGGGCGAGTTTGTTCAGGTGATTGTACCGAAAGAAAAACTGAAAGAAAGTATTGAACGGATGAAATGAAAAAAAGCAGCGCTGGCAACGCTGCTTTTTTTTAGAAACAGGGACCCAATCCGGGCCTGGCTTGCGAATAAAAAATCAAGGGGGTCAAGGGGGAACGTTTATGTATAAATGGATTGCCAGTTTACTGGCAGTGATGCTTGTATTTTCATTCTCTGTCCAGGTTGCTTCTGCCAAAACATTTGTCAGAGGGTGCGCAGACATCACCGCTGCCTATGATACGGAAGTTTTCTATGCGAAAGAAGGCACGATCGTTTTTGAAGAGAAGATGCGCCTTGCAAATCGGAAGTACATCGATGTTCGTATCGAACTACGTACAGCCGACGGTGAAGTGGTTCAGACGCGTGTCGGAAATGTTTACAATTTTTATTCAAGTGCGGAATCGCCATTTACGGTTCCTGAAGATGGGGCTTATTATTTCCATCTTGTCAATGAAACGCCAGACAGCCATTGGTGGCTGATATATAAAGTTCATGATCATTATAAACCCATTTAAAAAACGGTATGGAGCTTGCTGAAAAATGTTTGCCTGGGCGGCAGATTCAGCAAGCTTTTTATTTGATCTGTCTGCTTGGAAGCAAAATATCTTTTCATTTCTTTTTTTTAGTTATTGACAAATCCTATAGATGATGATATATTCTTCATTGTCGGTTCTAAAAAATATATAAAACATTTTTCTTCAGCCATGCCGAAGTGGCGGAATTGGCAGACGCGCACGACTCAAAATCGTGTTCCTTTTTGGAGTGTGGGTTCGACTCCCACCTTCGGCACCAGCAGAAAAAGCGATTCCTGGAAAACAGGAGATCGCTTTTTTCTTGTTTTGTTGTCTTGTTGGCTGTAACTGATAACAGGTTAAGTTATTATTATAGTAAATTATGACAATGGTAACATGGATTTGTGAATCTGGACTGATTAACCAACAGGCGCTGGTATCGAATAGCTGGATGCTCCAATCTGTCCTGAAGAAAATACGATTATCAAGAAAGAGGATGACCATGATTGAGATCAAGCGGGCTCATGAGTTGAACGGAAACACCAAAAAGAAAATGAGTGAGATATTTGTTGATGGATTTGGCCAACATCTGGCTTTTTTTTCAAAAGACCCTGAAAAAATGGCAGCAGCTCTGGAGCATATGTTTGTGCCGGATGTTTTTTATGTGGCGGTTATGGATGGCGAAATTGCCGGGATGGCAGCTTGCACAAATGGCCAGGTTTCTTCCGTGAAACTGGATTCAAAGGAATTGCGGAAACATTTGGGATTTTATAAAGGTACGATTTGTTACCTTGCATTAAAACCGCAATTTGAAAAGCCGCCAGTCGAAACAAAGGATACCCTGGCATCAGTTGAATTTGTCGCGACGGCTTCAAAATACAGAGGCAAAGGAGTGGCAACAGCAATTTTGCATCAGATCCTGGCACTTCCGGAGTATCAGGAGTATATATTGGAAGTTGCCGATACCAATACTCCTGCTGTCAAACTGTATGAAAAAGTGGGTTTTAAAGAGTTTAAACGGATAAAACAAAACTGGAGCCGAATTAGCGGTGTCAATTATCTCGTATATATGAAATATATCAAATCTGACCACAAATAAAAGGTTAAATCCAGGTGTTTTTTGCAAGATAAAATCCTTGCGTGATCTCGTCGGGAGTGAGATTGCTTTTTTATTGGGAAATCTTCTGTCTTTGAATAGATTTTTACTCTAGTAAAATAGAGATAATTTGCAATTTTGGGGCGGGATTCATAATGGCTGTTAAAGCAGGGGATCAATACACATGGGAAAGAACGTTTACTGAAGAGGAAGTACTGGCGTTTGCCGAGTTCCGGGGAGACAAGGGGCGCCGCCATATTGAGAAAGATGAGCAGGGGCGGCTCATGGTTCAGGGATTGCTTACTGCTTCGGTCATTACCAAAATCGGCGGTGATTTGAATTATATAGCGAGGAAATTTGAAATGCAATTTATGCGGCCTGTCTTCACCGGGGATACCATTCGATGTGAGGCAAAGGTAACGGAGGTGATTCCCGTCCGAAAAGTATTTGGAAGTCAAAATTAAATCTGTTTTTTTATAACCAGAAAGGAAAAGAAGTCTTAAATCTTGATTGTGATGGTGTTATTTTTTATGAATAACTGACCAGTCCAGGCCATGCTCCAAATTTTCACAGGCGTATGTTTCTTTTGACCAAGAATAGGTGATCACCGCAAAGGATTTCTCTTTTTCTGCATATGATGATGTTGGAGCGGGATTGCCCCGCTTGCATTATGGAAAAGGGGAGAGTGCGGTGAACTGGATGAGCCGTCTTCGCAACTATGGTTTCTGGTTGTCAGCATTGGCGTTTGTTGTTGGCGTACTCCGCTATACAGGGGTGGATTTGGGCATTGCGGAAGAGAGTGTGATTGTCGATCTTATTATAGGTATTCTGGTGGCGCTGGGGATTATCAATAATCCGGCCACGGAAAACAAATGGTACAGTGATGATGTCTCGTCATAACTGGATGTAATTGATAGTTGACAACAAGGATATAGCATGATAAATTATAACTTGTCATTTGATACGGTTTTTTTATGATGCATAGTCGGGATGTGGCTCAGCTTGGTAGAGCACCTGGTTTGGGACCAGGGGGTCGCAGGTTCGAATCCTGTCATCCCGACCATTTCTGTAAATCCGGTTTGCAATCAGATACTGTCGGGACGTGGCTCAGCTTGGTAGAGCACCTGGTTTGGGACCAGGGGGTCGCAGGTTCGAATCCTGTCGTCCCGACCACCAAACAGAGGACCTTTTAAGGAAAGGTCTTTTTTTATGTCTATATCCCGTTGAAACAAAATGGATGGCAAGGATTCAATCCCGTGCCATCCATTTGCTGTTTCTTTTTTATAATTGAGCCCGGGCTGTCCGGGGGAGCAGATGTTTACGGATAAAATAGGCTACTCCGGCCTCATTGTGTGAAGGGACATGAACGGAAACCTGTTTCAGAACGAGTGGATGTGCGTTGGCCACAGCTGCAGGCAACCCGGCTTTGGATAACATGGACAGATCATTGCAGTGGTCACCGATCGCTGCAACCTGGTGCAATCGGATATTGATACTTTTTAAAATCTGGATCAGGGCATTTCCTTTGGAAACGCCTGATGGTAAAATTTCAAAATAGTTATCGGATGACAAGCTGAAATCAAACGGAAAATGCTTTAATTGCTCAAATCGGCCCAGTATCCGGTTCATTTCCGCTTTTTTGGCAATCAGAACGATTTTCAGGTAAGGAACATCGGGCAGGTTGGCGAATGAAGGGATCAATTCGACCTGAAAATCGCCATCCAGACTGGCTTTTGCAACCGGTCCCACTTTCTCTGCATACACTTTATCCAATCCGTACACAAATACATCGATATGGTCAGGAACAAACTTTTTCAGTTCATTCAGCATGCGTATAATCTTTGCCCGACTTACCGTCTGTACCGGAACCAGCCTTCTTGAGGCCGGATCATACAAAGTGGCACCATTGCACAGGATCACCGGTAGCTGTATGTTCAACTGATCAATATACTGCTTTGCTTCCGGATAGGTCCGGCCGGTAGCCAGTGTAAACAGACCGCCAAACTTCTGGAACAAAGCAATTTTGTCTTTATTGTCTTGTGAAATTTGTCGTCTATCGTCAAGAAGCGTTCCATCGATGTCTGATACAAAAAAAGGATAAGGTAAAATACCCACCTGTGATCAACTCCTTTGTCAGTTTAAGAATAAAGAAGCAAGATCAATGGGGCGTTGAGTTTATGTTAAATCTTTTGAAATGGAATTCCTAAAAGTATAGCATATTTGTTGAGGGAAGATAAAGCAGAATTTTTATGGTTTCCGGCATAAGAAGAACCGACTGGAAAAGGGGAGTAATTATATGGATTTGGAGACGCTCGCAAGAAGGTACCGCAATTGTACGATGTGCCCGTTACACCAGGGAAGAAGCCGGGTTGTCATGGGAGAGGGAAACCCGCATTCTCCCTTAATGATTGTCGGCGAAGGGCCAGGGGCGGATGAAGATCGCCTGGGGCGTCCTTTTGTAGGAAAAGCCGGGCAATTGCTGAACAGAATCCTGGCTGCGGCTGAAATTCCCCGGCAGGATATTTACATAACCAATATTGTCAAATGCCGTCCTCCTGGAAACCGTACCCCTTATAATGAAGAAATGGATACATGCATTGCCATTTTACGCCAACAATATGTATTGATTCATCCCAAAATCATTGTTACGCTGGGGTCAGCGCCAACAAGGGCCTTGATTGATCCGTCAGCCAGAATTACACGGGTTCGCGGCAAATGGATAGAAAAAAAAGGCGTCCGTTTTCTGCCGACTTATCATCCGGCTTATCTGCTGCGCAATCCGGACGCCAAAAAAGAAGCATGGATTGATTTTCAACAAATCCGGGATGCCTACAAAGAGCTGTTGCATGAACAGGCAAAGAACAATTCGTGAAGAGACTGAAAAATGAAGGTGTGATCAGGAAGAATGGAGAGATTGCGTCAAATTTTGCATCGTATTGACGGAAAAGGATATAAAACCTACAAAGACCTGGAGGGAGCCTATCAGTTTCCGGCATTTCGGCTGTGGATTGATTATGTGCAGGGAGATCCGTTTGCATCTCCGTCCCGCATCCGTATTGAACTGCAAAAAGAGAAATCCCGGGTTGATCCGGACTGGATCCGGACTCCTGAACGGCAAACAGCCTTTCAGGATTGGATAAACCGCAGGTGGGTGCAACAACTGGACGCGTTTTCATTCAAGATAAAAGGGACAGGAAAAAGCGGCCTGATGACAATGGATCGCCCCGGACAGGCCATTTTGAGGAGGACAGCCGTTGTTGCGGAAACGGATCGCCTGGAGGTTCGCCTGCATATCGGTCTTCCGGCCCGGGGACGGACAGTGTTGGGGAAACAGGCTGAACAGATGCTGCTTACATATATCCCCCGCCTGGTCAGGGAAACATCCATCACCGAAGAGGACAAAAAGGAGATCAGGCAATGGCTGGAACTGGCAGACAACCAGCAGGCAATCCGGCAAACACTGCGGGAAAAAGGCTGGATTGCTTTTATCTCTGATGGAGCGGTATTGCCCCGTGAAAGCGGGATTTCAGACCGCCCTCTGAAGAAAGGGCAAGTCATTCCGTTCAAGTCTCCGGAATCATTGCGTGTTACAATTCCTGTTCCTCATGGGGCACCTGTAACCGGTATGGCGATTCCGGAAGGAATTACCCTGATCGTGGGCGGGGGTTATCATGGAAAAAGCACCCTTCTGAATGCAATTGAACGCGGGATTTATAACCACATTCCCGGAGATGGGCGGGAATATGTGCTGACGGTGGAAGATGCGGTAAAGATCCGTGCAGAAGATGGGCGCAGGGTGGAAAAAGTAAATATCTCCCCATTTATCAACCGATTGCCGTTTGGCAAGGAAACGGAGCAATTTTCCACTGACGATGCAAGCGGAAGTACATCTCAGGCCGCCAATATCATGGAAAGCCTGGAAATGGGCTGTTCCTGTCTGCTTATTGATGAGGATACAAGTGCAACCAATTTCATGATCCGGGATGCGCGAATGCAGGCGCTGGTGACCAAGGACAGGGAACCCATTACTCCGTTTATTGATAAAATTCGCCAGTTGTATAATGAGAAACATGTATCCACCATCCTGGTTCTGGGAGGATCAGGGGATTACTTTGACGTCGCCGATCAGGTGATCATGATGGATCATTATGAACCACATGACGTTACACCCAGGGCGAAAGAGATTGCCCGTGCCTGTCAGTCCAAAAGAAGGCAGGAAGGTGGTTGCGGATTCGGGGCAGTTTCTTCCCGCAAGCCGCTGCCGCACAGTTTTCAGGCGCAAAAAGGGCGAAAGGAAAAGGTGGATGCCAAAGGTCTCAGGACGATCGTACTAGGAACAACAACCATTGATTTGTCTTATCTGGAACAGCTTGTAGATCCCAGCCAGACCCGTGCGATTGCCCAGGTATTGCGCTTGCTTGGCAAACGCGCCAACGGGGAGAAAAATCTCTCCCGGTTGCTGAGTGAAATAGAGGCTGAAATCAGAGAAAAGGGATTGGACTTTCTTTCCCCTTTTCGCGGACATCCAGGGGATTTGGCCATGCCTCGCAAATTTGAAATAGCAGCTGCCATCAACCGAATGCGTACGCTGGATGTAAAAGGGGAGAATGTGCGGTGAAAGAAGTGATTGTGTATACCGATGGAGCATGCTCCAACAATCCTGGCCCGGGCGGGTGGGCTGCCGTCCTGATGTACGGCGAACATCGGAAAGAAATTTCCGGAGGGGAAGAGGTTACAACCAATAACAGGATGGAACTGACCGCAGTTATTCAGGCTTTGTCGTCATTAAAAGAACCTTGCCGGGTAAAAGTTCATTCCGACAGTGCATACATTGTCAATTGCTTCAAACAGAAATGGCATGAGAAATGGGCTCGAAACGGCTGGATGACGGCAAACAGGAAGCCTGTGGAAAACAGGGATTTATGGAAACAGTTGCTGGAGTTGACCAAACGGCACGAGGTGGAATTTGTGAAAGTAAAAGGACACAGCGATGTAACCTGGAACAATCGCTGTGATGAACTGGCGCGTTCCGCTGTGCCAAAGATAATGGAATAAATTGGATAACCAAAATATATGGACGGTGATGTTATAATTACCTGTTAAAAAGGAGGGAGCAGGGTGACACCGCAAGAGTTGAAAAAACAGATGAAACTGAAAGCCAAACAGATCGGAATTGACAAGATCGGGATTGCCAGTGCAGATCCGTTCATTGAGCTGAAAGAGCGTCTGAAGGAAAGCCGGGCCAAAGGCTATGCATCCGGTTTTGAAAAGCCGGATATCGATGAACGGGTTGATCCTTGTCTCTCGCTTCCCCAGGCAAAATCGATCATTGCCATCGCCCTGGCTTACCCTTCCAAATTAAAAAAACCGCCCCGCTCGGAAGAGGGTGCATATCGGGGGATCTTTTGCCGCGCATCCTGGGGGGAGGATTATCATCATGTTTTGAAAGAACGCCTTGCCCATCTGGAAAAAGCTTTAAAAGAGTGGGTTCCCGAAGCCAGAACCATGATCATGGTCGATACCGGAGCACTGTCTGACCGGGCAGTGGCAGAACGGGCAGGTCTTGGCTGGGTCGGAAAAAATACTGCCCTGATTACGGATGAATTTGGTTCCTGGCTGTATCTGGGCGAAATGATTACTGATGTTTATCTGCCGCCTGATGAACCGGTAATGGATGGGTGCGGCGATTGTACCCGCTGTCTGGATGCATGTCCGACCGGTGCGCTGGTGCAGCCGGGACAACTGAATGCCCAGTCATGTCTCGGGTATCTCACCCAGACAAAAAATTTTTTGCCTGACCTTTACCGGGATAAAATCGGAAATCGCTTGTATGGTTGTGATACCTGCCAGGTTGTCTGCCCCAAAAACCGGAAAATCCATTTCGACCATCAGCAGGAATTCCAGCCGGATCCAGACAAGGTCAAACCGCTTTTAAAACCGCTTCTTTCCATAAGTAACCGTGAATTCAAAGAACAGTACGGATCGATGGCCGGATCCTGGCGAGGAAAAAAGCCGATCCAGCGGAATGCGATCCTGGCATTGGCCCATTTTCGCGATCAATCGTCTGTTCCCGATCTCATACGCATTCTCTTTGAGGATCCACGCCCGGTACTTCGTGGAACGGCCGCCTGGGCGCTGGGAAAGATCGGGGGAAATGAAGCAAAACAGGCCTTGCTGAAAGCCAGGGAGGAAGAAACCGACAGGGATGTGCTGGTGGAAATTGAAAAAGGCCTTCACTTTTTCAGTAAAGGTGAAGCAGACATAAGTAGCAGCGGCATGGTATAATTAATATTTCCGGAAACCTTCCAAGTCAACATTCAACAGGCTATTTATAATATAATAAAAAGCAAGTTCTATTAAATGTATATGATTGTTTTATAGTTGTATTAAAACTATCATTTAAATGAAACATTTCGTCAATCATACCGTCTATTAAGAGAAGATATGTATTTTTTGCCACAGTGATCAAATCCCAGATGGGGAGGTTATAATTCCATGGCCTCAGGGGCAAAGAAAATTGCTTGGAGCCAGATGGAAAGTCCGGTTGGTTTATTAACCCTGGTTGCAACCAATCGGGGAATCTGTTATCTGGACTTTTGCAAGCAAAACGGTTCAAATGTGGGAGTCCAAGTATGGCTGAATCATTGGTTTCCCCATTATACATTGGAACGAAATGACCAGGCGTTAATTCCATATATGGAACAGTTGCAGGAATATTTTCAGCGTGAGCGCAAGGAATTTGAATTCCCGATTGATTTGTATGGTACCCCGTTTCAAAAAAAGGTTTGGCGGCAGCTGCAAACGATTCCTTATGGCGAAGTCCGTTCATACAAAGAAATTGCCCTGGCAATCGGGGCACCCAAAGCAGTCAGAGCAGTAGGCGGGGCCAATAACAAAAATCCCTTGTCTATCATTATCCCTTGCCATCGGGTGATTGGATCAAATGGTTCGCTTGTGGGGTATGGAGGAGGTCTCCACATTAAAGAATACTTGCTTGCTCTTGAAGGATGGTTAAAACAATAGATTGCAGGAAGTTTATCAGGTTGGCGGGAATAAATTTGTTGGGAAAGATCAGGTGAATATGGGAAAGCGGGTGGGGGTTCAAACCTGGCGTTTGCCGGAAGAAGAAAAGGGCCAACTTTGAGCTTCTGAAAAGCAAACGCTGGAGAGCCTCGATCGTTTTCTTGCCAACTGTGGCAAGCAGTGACCAGGGTGACAGGTGTTTATTTACAGGCTGACAGAAAACAGCCGTTTTTTTATTTTTGAACCGAAAAAGGAAGGGGGTTACCAAACAAAACCAAGGAAACAATAATATTATTTTGATTATTTAAATAATATTAAACAACAATAGGGTATTTTTTAAAAAATGGCATCATAACCTGTTTGTAAAAGAAAGCGTAGGGGGTTATGATGTTGACAATCGTATACAATCGAAGGCAGGCTGCAAACTATGCCAACCGATACTGGAACAGCCATAATCCGGCCTATCTTCTGTTTGCTGATGACTGCACCAATTATGTTTCCCAGTGTCTCCATGCCGGAGGATTGCCCATGGTGTTTGCAAAGAACCAAAATCGGGGCTGGTGGTATCGGCGGGGGCGGGGAGGACACTCATGGAGTTACAGTTGGACTGTTGCTCACAGCCTCTACACGTTCTTGAAAAACGGCGGGCCGACAGGAAGGTGCCGGGTGGTTTCTTCAATACGTGATCTGGAATTGGGTGACGTGCTTTGTTATGATTGGGAAGGTGACGGGCGTTTTAATCACAATACGATTATTACTGCTTTTGATGCGGGAGGGCAGCCGCTGGTCAATGCCCATACTTACAACAGCCAATTCCGGCGCTGGGAATATCGTGACTCGCCTGCCTGGACGCCGCGTACCCGATATGTCTTTATTCATATTGAATAGTGACAGGTTTCGGATTGAAACCGGTTTTTTTCCGGGAAAATTGATAAAGTTTGAGGAATGGAAGGGATGAAACTGTGTCGTTTCATATCGTACTCGTTGAACCAGAGATTCCGCAAAATACAGGAAATATTGCCC
>JBAVDL010000126.1:0-2783 GCA_049587175.1 Thermoactinomyces sp. | reverse complement strand
ATTATATATCCTCCAACTCCATGCTAGATGCTAGAAAAAATAAAGCGGCCGCAAAGGCCACTTTATTTTGCATATTCAACCGATCTCATCTCCCGAATCACCGTAACCTTGATTTGACCGGGATAATCCAGCTGGCTCTCAATTTGTTTTGTGATTTCCCGTGACAAGCGAACGGCCTCTGCATCATCCACCTCATCCGGTTTCACAATAATCCGGCATTCACGGCCTGCCTGAATGGCATATGATTTTTCTACCCCATCAAACGAATCACAAATCTCTTCCAATTTCTCCAATCGCTTGATGTATGCCTCCAACGTTTCACGCCGGGCACCAGGACGGGCTGCTGACAATGCATCTGCTGCCCTTACCAATACAGCGATTACACTCGTCGCTTCACAATCTCCATGATGGGAAGCAATGCTGTTAATCACAACCGGGTGTTCCTTGTATTTTTTGGCCAATTCCACTCCAATATCTACATGGGAACCCTCAATTTCGTGATCAATCGCTTTTCCGATATCATGAAGCAAACCGGCGCGTTTGGCCAAATGAATATCTTCTCCCAGTTCGGCAGCCAACAGTCCGGTAAGATGGGCTACCTCCATGGAATGTTTCAGTACATTCTGCCCGTAACTGGTACGGAATTTCAACCGGCCAATAATTTTTATCAGGTCTGGATGCAATCCGTGAACTCCTGTCTCAAAGGTTGCCTGCTCACCATATTCACGAATTCGTTCATCCACATCCCGACGGGACTTCTCAATCATTTCCTCAATCCTTGCCGGATGTATTCTTCCGTCTGCAACCAGCTTTTCCAAAGTGACGCGAGCCACTTCCCGCCGTATCGGATCAAAACCGGATAAAATTACGGCTTCAGGAGTATCATCAATGATGAGGTCTATTCCCGTCAATGTTTCAAGTGTCCGGATATTCCGGCCTTCCCGGCCAATGATTCGACCTTTCATCTCATCATTGGGCAAATTTACAACGGATACTGTCGTTTCAGCAACATGATCCGCCGCACAACGTTGAATAGCCAAAGACAGGATTTTTCTTGCACGCCGATCTCCCTCCTCAATCGCCTGCTGTTCCATTTCTTTCATGATTTGGGCAGTCTCGTGCTTCATTTCGTTTTCTACCTTGGCCAGGATCAACTGACGTGCTTCTTCTGTTGTAAGTCCAGAAATCCGTTCCATCTCTTTGGTTTGGTCCTGGTATAGCTGATCGATATCCCGCTGGCGCTGCTCGATATACTTTTCCCGTTTTGCCAACTCTTCCTCACGTGATTCCACATTAAACTGCTTGCGTTCCAAAGTTTCTTCTTTCTGGTTTAAGCGACGTTCAATCCATTGCAATTCATTCCTCTGCTCGCGGATCTCCTTTTCCGCTTCAGTACGCAATCGATGGGCTTCATCCCTGGCTTCAAAGATCTTTTCCTTCTTGATCGCTTCAGCTTCTTTTCTTCCTTTTTCCAGAATTTCAGCTGCTTCTTTTTCTGCGCTCCCGATCCGTGCTTCTGCTGTGATTTTACGAATCCAGTAACCTGCACCGATTCCGATGCTGAGAGAGGCAAACATCAGAATGATGTCAAATCCGTTAAACACCATTGTTCATTGCTCACCTCCTCTTTCTCTATTTACAAAACAAGACCGATGAACTCGGTCTTCTCGTCCTCATCATGTTTTGCTATACCAGGTTAAGGCTGGAAAACCAGCGAACATTTTTCAAATTCCTTTAGTTTTCAATTCCAAACTTACGTCCATCAGAAGGTATCCTTCACCATAAAAAGGCAAAGATACACTTAAATTGTATTATTTATAAACTATTATTGTCAAGATTGTGGCTCAGTTCAATTTCCGACTTTCCGGAAGACAGGCGAACAAAATACGCACAATCAGCTGATTCTGTCAAATGTGTATTATGGGTGACCAGAATAATTTGCCTGCCAAATATCTCTCCAACCGATTTAAGAAACTCAACCATGGGAACGATATAATCCTCACTGACATGTTTCCCCGGCTCATCCAGGATGATTGGTCCCTGCAAGCGGGGCTTTATCGTTTCCATCAAGGCAATTCGAAGTGCCAAAGATACAATATCTACTACTCCACCACCGCGGGCATCTTGCGGACGGTTTTTTACTTCCTGCCCTTCCCATTCCGATACGACATAAAACTCGGCTGTTGGATTCCCTCCATGATCGGACAATTCAATCTCAAATCGGATTGATGACCCAAACACATATTTCAAGGCATTGGTTACCAATGTTTCCAATTGTTGCTTCGCCTGCTTTCGTGCATGTTCTACAGACAATTGGAACAATAGCCTGACCCGGTCCAAAAGTTCCCTTGTTTCCTCACATGACTTCAATCTTTCCAAGGTTTCCTCCAACTGGCCGAGATGCACTTCTTTTTCTGCCTTGCGCCTGACCAGTTCAGTTCTGGCTTCACTCAAGGCTTTTTCCAGTTCATCTGCCGATGATTCTGTATTCATATCACTTCCTCAACTCCTGTGGCAAATATTCCCACGCTTTTTTCAGCCCTTCTTCAATTTCTTTTTGCAAACGCTCAATCTCAGCCGGCAAATCTTCCGGTTTCACACCCAGTTCATCCAATTCCTTTAATATATCTTCCTCCTGTTTTTCCAAAACTTCAAGCCGCGCTTGCGCAATAGTATATTCTTTTTTTGCCTTTTCTATTTGCAACTTAATCTGTTTGATCTTCTCTTCCAGCTGCTGCACGGAACATTCCTCCCTGATATTCTTCCATGATATGCTCCATTAC
>JBAVDL010000125.1:0-25103 GCA_049587175.1 Thermoactinomyces sp. | reverse complement strand
AGAAAATCCCTTGGGGACAATAAATGCCCCGAACTGTCATTTTATATGTTTTTGGCTGCCAAATCAGCGTAACTTGGATATAAAGAGACATTAAAAATAGAAACAAAAATAAAAAACATGCCCTTCCTGCAAAATCCTGAAGGACATGTTTTTATATTTTTCAGTTTTATCAAATATCAATATCCAACTCTGCCTGCTCATCATCCAGCGTCAGCTCAAACTCTTTGTTCCCGTACTCAGTTTCAAAATCCCTGGACTCAATTTTTATTTCGACCGGGTCCCAGGTATCTTTCATTTTCTTCCCTCCCCTGCAACGGACTCTTTATCCTCCATATTCATATTTTATTGAAAATACAGTCTAAAATAAACAAACCTGATATTTGTATAAGATGGAGTTGCTATTAATTATATTTTCTCTAATGTTTAAATTATTCCTTTTATATTTTTGTTTTTATTTGCAAATTTTTGTTACAAAATAATTTTTACAATTAAGTCGCGTAATCATAAAAAAAAGCGATTTTTGGGACTCTGTTCCGCCTTTATATTGCAGGAATGCGGTCAAGAAACTGATTTCCAAAAATCGCTCCACAACTTTTTCCGGATTGGAACTGTCAAAACGTGACTTGTTTCAAATTGGCCTGACAATTACGGATTCATATCCAATTTTTCCCGGCGCCGCAACAAAACCAACCGGTAAAAATGACTCAGCACGACTTTGGCCACAGCATAAGTCGGAACGGCAAGCAACAGTCCAAGAAAGCCGGCCATGCTGCCGGCAACAAGCAACAGGACAATAATTGTTAACGGATGGATGTTCAGGTTTTTCCCCATCACCTGCGGAGAAACGAGGTTTCCCTCAAGTTGTTGTGCCACTACTGCTACAATCAATACTTTAACTACCATAAACGGAGAATCAATCAAAGCCACAACAATTGCCGGTATGGTTCCGATCAACGGCCCGATAAAAGGGATCACATTGGTAAACATCGTGATCAGGGCCAATATCAATGAATATTCAATCCCGATAATCAGGTACCCTATATAAACCAGGACACCTACAAACACACTTACCAGAATTTGCCCTTTTATGTAAGAACTTAAAGCCTTGTCCATATCCGACAAAATCTGATACCCCCGGCCCCGTTCTTTTTCAGGCAGCCATTGCAGGACCAGATGCGGAAATCGTCCTCCTTCCTTCAACATGTAATACAGAATGAAGGGGACTGTCACAAATACGAGAATAATATTTGTAATCACCTGAAAAAAACCGGCAATATTGGCCCCGATTGCTTTATAGCTTGTCTTCAGATAATCGGTAACACTTGTTGTTATTTTCTTCCAGTCCAGATTGTCACTAACCCAGGGATGATGGCTCAGTCGAATCAGTTCTTCTTTTGCCGAATCAATAATCATTGGCAAGTTCTTTGCCAACTGGTCCACTTGCTTTTGCAGAAGCGGTCCGATCAGAAAGCCAAGCAAAACCAGAAGGCCAATAAACACCAGATAAATAAACAGGATGGATAACGGACGGGGAATCTTTTTTGTCTCCAGCCAGTCCACCACCGGCCGGAATAAATAAAACAGGATTCCCGCCACCAGAAAAGGAGTAAACAAGGTTTGCACCAGCACAACCAGCGGATGGAAGATAAACTGTACCTGGTGTGCCAGCAAAACAATTAACAAAACGAGAACAATTCCGTATCCAATACGAAACATCCTTGAATCAGGCATGACTTTCCCTCTCCCAGCATCATCTTTTTATTTGACTCAATGTGGCATTGATCATGCCGCCTAAAATCAGGATCAAAGCCGATAAATAAAACCAGCCTACCATAACAATCAATGCGCCCAAATTCCCGTAAATATGTGCATAATTATTGAGCGTGACATAATAGGCGAATCCAAGCGAGCTGAGTTGCCAGCCGAATGTGGCAAACAGTGCGCCTGGCAAAGCTTCTTTAAAGGGTATTTTAATATTTGGTGCAAATTTGTAAACACTTAAAAACACGAGAAACAATACAAAGCTGCTGATCAGCCACCGGAGCCAGATCCATACTTCATAAAAAAAGTGACTCATTCCCAGCAAACTGAACACAAATTCCCCGATCACTTTTCCAAAAACAGGCAGCAACAGTGATACAAGAACCGCAAGCAACAGGCCAAACATCAGCAGCACGCCCAGAAACCATTGTTTGATGAACGGCCTGTTTCGCTCAACCCGGTATGCATTGTTCAAAATACGGATAATGGATTGGAAGGCAATCGAAGCCAGATACAGGGTAATAAACAGGCTGACGGAAAAGATTCCCCCCTGTTGCTTGCCCAATACAATCGATAAATTATACTCCACAAGCGCATATGTATCTGCCGGAGCATAGGGCTCAATCAAGCGAAGAATATTTTCTTCCGAAATCGGCAAATATCCGAGCAATGTGACTGCCAACAGCAAGAATGGAAACAGGGACATCAGAAAATAATAAGCAAGCTGTGCTGACAAATCATATAGTCTCTCCTCGAAAATGCGGCGCTTCAACTCTCTGAAAAACACGAGGTACACATATTTTCCCTCCAATATCTCATGCAAATCCCCTTTTTAGCAGTCTTGGAAAACTTATTATAATATTTTTTAACTCAATAAAATAACTTTTATTTCATAAAAAAATTTTGCTATTCGTTTATGACGATTGTTTTTTATATTTTTCAAAGCTTGTACTGCTTTTTTTAACACACTTTTTCATCTCTTTACTTTTATTTCCGATTCCTGTCTGTTTCATAGCATCAAACACAAATTCCCATCTAAAAATCACTTTATATTTAAGAAAATTAAAAAATACTCATTCCAAATTTTTTTAAAAAGGTGTAATATAATAATAATTATAGCTTTTAAAGAGGTGATCGGTTTGAAACAGCTAGCTTTGCATGAAATTGGTGAGGTTATTCGAAAAGTCAGGAAAGATAGAGGTTTAAGATTGGAGGATCTGGCCGATGAAAATATTTCCCCGGCAACGGTCAGTAATATTGAACGGGGAGTCGCCCATGTTAGCCCTGAAAAAATTTCATACCTGCTGGAAAAATTGAATTTGCCCATGAATAAACTGCCGGAAATGCTCATGAAAGAGCAGGAAGAAATTAAAAAAGTAAAATTTCAATTGCTTTCCATCGCTACGTTACGCAGAATTGGACTGATCGACGAGGCTTTGGAGAAATTGGACGCCCTTGACCTGGATGATAATCATCCGTATCTTCCCCACGTTTATTATTACAAAGGCGAATGTTATATGAGTAAATTTAAATGGAAGCAAGCTGAACGGGCACTTTATAACGCTCTTCGGATTTCCCAGCAAACCCCGTACAAGGAGAGCAACATGGAGGCAGCAAGTTACCTTTTGCTTGGTCTCATTCGCTATAAACAAAATAATATTGAACAGGCACTTGAACTGACATCCAACGGGATTAAAGCATTTAATGATGAAGGAGACAATCAACATATCAAATGTTTGCTTTACCGCAACAAAGGCGTTTACCTGCAACGGATGGGGAGAATCACGGAAGGCATGCGGCTGATTCAGGATGTATGGGATATGATGCCCGGCATTGATGATATCAATACCTTGCTCGGGTTTTACTGGTTACGTGCCGAATTTTCCCGGCAATCCGGCTTGCTGGATGAAGCAATTGAATATGCCACACAAGGAATCGAGATTTCCCGTCTCAACAAGCAATATGACAGCATGTGCGATTTATGGACTGTGCTTGGAAGTGTGTATACAACCAAAAAGGATTGGGAAATGGCTGAAACCTCATTTAAAATGGCTTTGAAACTGGAAGGGAAGTTCCCCCCTGACCAGCGGTTGACAACTGTATATACACGTCTCGGCATTCTTTACATTAAACAGGGTCGAAACAATGAAGCCAAAGAAGCCCTGAAGACAGCCATTAACTTTGCAGAAAGATTTAATGATGCTCCCCGCCTGAGTACCAGCCTGATTATTCTCGGTGACTTGTACCATATGTGCAATGAAATTGAGAATGCCATTTCAGCTTACCAGAAAGCCCTTGAAATATCGCAAAAACATAAGTATCAGGATAAAGAATTTAAAATCTGGTTCAGTTTGGCTCGTTGTTATGATGGGTATGATGAAGAAGGATTTCAGAATTGCATGCGAAATATGTATAATGTAAAAAAAGAATTTAATAGATGGGAGGTAGAAGACTATGAGAATAATATCTAAAGTTATACTTGCAGCAAGTATAATCACTTTTCTCGGGGTAATCGGATTGACCAGTTCAGAGCCTGTCAACATTGCTCAAAGTGAGCCAGGAGGACTCATTATGCCTCTGCAAAGTGAACCGGGCGGATTGTAAAGTCTGTTTTAATCCTCTTCTGAAGGAACCCTGCTTGCTGACAAAGTGTGAGAAAGCCATTTTAGGAAGCAGAGTGATATCAATTTTCCTTTTAAGCGAAAGCGTTCTCTTCCAGGGAAAACGGGCAAAACTGTTTGACCGGGCCCGCCTGGAAGAGAATGCGGAGCGTTGGCTGCTTTAGCAAGGCCTGGATGGAACAATTCCTGAAAATCGCTTTCCTGTCGTTAACTTTCCATAATTTGCGATCCTCTTCCGGAGGATTTTTTTTTATGGATAAATCATCCGGATCATATGTTTCTTAAGCTTGTCCATGAATTATGGTATACTTTGTTCATAAATTATTTGGCCTTACTTTATTATTCGATTTGGAAAGGATGAAAACATGAAAGAGATGGATGCTTATCAGATCATTGAATTTATTCAAAAAAACGAAAAAACGACACCTGTCAAAGTACATATAAAAGGAAAACTGGATGACATTGATTTTGGCGATGCACAAACCTTTATTACCGGAAATGTTGGGGTTGTCTTTGGTGATTGGAACCAGTTGAAACCAATCCTGGATGCCAATCAGGAAAAAATAGACGACCTTGTTATTGAAAACGACCGCCGCAACTCGGCCATTCCTCTCCTGGACATGAAGGAGATTCCGGCCCGGATCGAACCAGGCGCCCTGATCCGTGAACAAGTACAAATCGGGAAAAACGCGGTTATCATGATGGGGGCTGTCATCAACATCGGGGCTGTCATCGGGGAAGGAACGATGATTGACATGAATGTCGTCGTAGGAGGCCGCGGCACCATCGGCAAAAATTGTCATATTGGTGCCGGTACAGTCATTGCCGGAGTAATTGAACCACCATCAGCCAACCCGGTGGTTATTGAGGATGATGTGGTAATCGGGGCAAACGCCGTAATCCTTGAAGGTGTCCGGATTGGAAAAGGAGCGGTTGTTGCAGCAGGAGCGGTCGTAACCAAAGATGTCCCTGCCAACAGTGTGGTAGCCGGCACACCGGCTCGCGTTATTAAAACAATTGATGACAAGACCCGTTCCAAAACCGAAGTAATTCAGGCATTGCGTGAACTTTGACCTGACCCGGCCCCCCTGCCTGCGGGGGTCTCATTTTATATTTTTTAGGAGGAACAACCATGTCAGACTGGCAACATCTGGATCAAACCTATATCCTTCCAACTTTCAGACGGCTTCCCATCGCTATTTCCAAAGCAGAAAAAAACGTTCTGATTGATACAGAGGGGAATCGCTATCTCGATCTGTTCACAGGACTGGCAGTAAACATTTTGGGACATTCCCACCCCCGCCTGTTGAAAGCATTGACCGAGCAGGGAAACCGTTTTATGCATATCTCCAATATCTTTCTCAATCCCCCGGCAATTCGCCTGGCCAAACGCCTGGTAACACACTCTCTTGGTACAGGCAAGGTATACTTTGGCAACTCAGGCGCAGAAGCTGCGGAAGCAGCCATTAAACTTGTTCACAAATGGTCTGCCAAATATGCCCCGGAGAAAAAAGGGATCGTTGTACTTAAAAACAGCTTTCATGGTCGTACGTCAGGCGCATTGAAACTGACACGGCAACCGGCCATATATCAGGATTTTCCGCTAAGCAACCTGCCTGTTTTTGAAGCAGAGGCAAATCAACCCGGCCAACTGGAGCAGGTTTGTGAACAGTTCCACCCCGCTGCTGTTCTCGTGGAACCAATATTGGGTTCAGGCGGCATTGTTCCCCTGACAAAAGAATTCCTGCAAACAATTCAGCAATTGTGCGATAAGCGGCAAATGCTCTTTTGCGTCGATGAAATCCAGACAGGCATGGGACGAACGGGTACACTGTTTGCCTATCAGGCCTTTTCCCTCAAACCGGATCTTATCCTGTTTGGCAAGGGAGTGGGCGGGGGACTGCCTCTTGGCGGAGTGATTGCCGGCGAAAAATTGCTGGATGCATTTCATCCCGGAGATCACGGTACTACCTTTGCTCCCTCCCCGCTTGGTGCAGCACTTGGCAATGCGGTCCTTGACGCGTTGTTTGAAGATGGAATGATGGAAAAAGGAAGGCAAACCGCCGATCGGTTGTGGTCTCGCCTGCATGATTTAAAATCGAAATTTCCCTCCATCATTCAAAGTATCAATGGACGCGGCATGATGATCGGGATTCGGACACGTTTCACAAAAGAGGAAATTGAGACATTGCAGCAGGAACTGATGCGAGATGGAATTCTGGTCAATATTACCGCACAAACCGTTATCCGGTTGCTTCCGCCTCTTACACTGACCGATGAGGAAATCGAATTCTTTATTACCTCACTGGAAAAACGACTGCAACAACGAATGGACAAAAAGGAGGTTTAGGATTGGATACAGAACAGGCTTCACCATTTATTCAATTGCGACGCCAGCTCCATCAGATTCCAGAGCCTGGCTTTAACGAGTACAAAACGCAACAAAAAATCCTGGAATACCTGGGCACCCTTCCCCGGGAGCGGCTCTGCATCCGTACCTGGAAAACAGGCATTCTGGCAAAAATCCCTGGCAACCGTCCGCAAAAATGTATTGGGTATCGGGCAGACATGGATGGGCTTTTGGTTACAGAACAAACAGCCTGTCCATTTCCATCGATTCATGAAGGATACATGCATGCCTGCGGACACGACATGCATATGGCCATTGCCCTGGGAATCCTGACCCACTTTGTCCATCACAGGATTGATGACGATTTGGTGTTTATCTTTCAACCGGCTGAAGAGGGGCCGGGTGGAGCCTTGCCCATGCTTAAGAGCAATGCTTTAAGGGAGTGGAAACCCGATGTCATCTTTGCGCTGCACGTGGCACCGGAATATCCCGCAGGTACCATTGCCATCCGCCCTGGTTTGCTCTTTGCCAATACCTCGGAACTTTTCATTGATCTGTATGGAACAGGCGGTCATGCAGCCCGCCCGCACCTGGCCAACGATATGGTTATTGCAGTAACCCACCTGGTTCAGCAACTGCAAACAATTGTTTCCCGAAATATCGATCCGCTGGATGCTGCCATTGTGACCATTGGGAAGTTGGAAGCGGGAACCAGGCAAAATATCATTGCTGACCACGCCCGCATTGAAGGAACCATTCGTACCACTTCCAAAACAGCAATGAAACTTGTCAAAAACAGGATTATGTCGCTCCTGAAAGGGATGGAAGCCGGTTTCAACTGCAAAACAGCCATTGACTGGGGGTGCAATTATTGCCAGGTTTACAATGATGCCAAATGGACAAAGTCTTTTATGGATTTTATCAAGCATCATACCCCCTACCAACTGGTTGAATGCCGTGAGTCAATGGCGGGTGAGGATTTCGGTTATTTTTTGAATGAAATTCCGGGTTTCATGTTTTGGCTGGGGGTAGATACACCTTATGGATTGCACCATCCGCAATTTGACCCCAGCGAAGAAGCCATTCCGGTTGCGATTTCCGCCATGACCAAATATATTGAACAACTGGGAATCCGTGAAGAATCCTGAACTTTTCCTCCTCAACAAATAGAGGAGGTTTTTTTGTAAAAAATAAAAAAAGAGGTTTGACTGTACAGAAACGGGGTAACTATATAGCGAAACAATGTTATGTTATGGAGGGTACCTTGTGAACTACAAAGCGATTAAAATTCTTGTTCATGCAAGCACCTGGTTTGCACCGGTTCTTGTGCCACTGCTTGTCTATTTTATTCTCTCTGACAGGGATTTAAAGCGCCTGTCCTTGCAAGCACTGATATTTCATGCCGTCTTCTGGCTGTTGATCGGGATTTCGACAATATTTTCCTTTATTTTAATCGGCATACCATTCCTGATTGTCTTCTCGATTATGACCATCTATTATCCGATTAAAGGAATTATCTATGCACTGAACAATAAACGTTATGACTATCCTGTCGCCAAATGGTTTGTCCATTAAAAAAACAGCCCTTTTCCCTCTTTGGGAAAAGGGCTGTCAATTCTGTTAATTAAATGGCCTGATCACTGATTAAGCACCTTTTTATAACCGGCTTCTTCTATAAACAGCGGATCCATCGGGACAAAAGAAACAACAGCCGCCGGATCAATTTCAGCAACTGTTTTCTGAACCGCCTTTCTTTTATTCCCGGGTATAATGATAAAAATTTCATAATCGGGAACTTCCGCTGACATATAGGTAAACTTCTGTTTTTTAAACTTTTTTTTGAGCGTGTATTTTACCAGTTCCGGATATTGTGTTTTGATCCAAACGGCATTTTTCATGCCAAACGAATTCATAATATATTCACTTGATGTTAATGAAACCATATAGCCAAATATCGAATACACCGCTTGTTTCCAACCAAAAATAAACCCGGCCAGAGTCAAAATCAGGAGATTCACCACCATCACAATCTGGCCGACAGAAAACGGAAAATATTTTTTTAACAGAAACGCTGCCTGGTGAACTCCATCAGTAAATCCTCCGTAACGGAAAATAACTCCCACACCAATCCCCAGCATAAGGCTGCCAAGAAATGCTGCCAGCGGCGGTGAATCAATTACAGGAGGAAAGGGATCAAACCATATAACAAGGATTGTCAACAGAATCAAACTGAACACAGCCCAAAACACCCTGATTCGACTTGCAATCCGGATATGGCGAAAGATAAACGGCAAATTCAGAAAAAACAGGAATACTCCCAATTCCATCTCGGTCACATGAGACAATATACCGGATATCCCAATGATTCCTCCGGGTATGATCTGATTTGGCATCAGAAACATTTCCAATCCAAAAGCCGTAAGGAACACACCCGTCACAACAATAAAAACACGTATAAACGTCGCAAGCTTTTTCTTCTTTTGTCTCTGTCTTTTCAAACGCTTATATGGGATGATTTTACTCATTTTACTCTCTCCATATTTGCGTGAAACATTTTGAATTCCAGCCAGTCAGTCCTTTCCTACTTTTCCTGATCTTTTTCTTCATTTGTCATGAAATCGAGGGCATGATTAATCCCTGCAGTCTGCTTCACCTCCAGTACAAAGGCGATGCCTTTTCCGGGTTTGTCCAGCTGTATACTTTGCGTGATCGCTTCCAGTACCTGCATGGTTTTTTTGCGGTCAATCAGGGTCAGAATGATCTCTTTTTCCGGTTCAATAACAATATTGAACAATTTCGCCTTTTCATGGATGCCGGTGCCCCGTCCAAAGAGGATTGTACCGCCTTCTGCACCGGCTTTTTTTGATGCTTGCACTACCTCTTCCGAAAATCCTTTATTGACAATGGTAACAATCAGATCATAGTCAATGTTTTGCTTGCCCATTGGCTTGCCTCCTTCTAGGAATGGGGATGAAGTAAATGGTGAATCCCGACAACTTTTTTGGTGTCCAGTACAAAACTGATGCCTTTTCCCGGACGGTCAAGTTCTCCGGCTTTTGTTACGGCTTTCAACACAGATTCCAGTTTTTCATCGGGTATCAAGGTTAAAATCACTTCTTTTTCCGGTTCGATATGAATGCCCAAAAAAGTTACCAGTTCATGAATTCCGCTTCCCTTGCCGAACAGCACCGTACCGCCTTCGGCTCCTGCTTGCTTTGAAGCCTTGACCACTTTTCTGCCCTTTCCTTTATTGACGACAGTCACAATTAATTTATGATTGGGCTCTTTGTTCATTTTCTCTCTCCTTCCTGCCATACATTATTCCCAAAATCAACACAGAAAGGATCGGAGCCAGTGCAACAAGCGAAATCATACCAAAACCTTCGAGCAATGGATTTCGATCTTCCAGCACTGTGGCAACCCCCACCACCATGGACAGGATAAATGTAACTGTCATGGGCCCGGTTGCAACTCCGCCTGAATCAAAGGCAATGGCTGTAAAGCTTTTCTTGGTATACCGCGTTAAAATAAATGCCAGCAAATATCCCGGGATGACGAAATACCACAAAGGAATTCCGGCAAGAACCCTCAACATGGAAAGGGCAACCGATACTGCCACACCAATTGAAACGGTATACAGCATCACTTTTTCCGGAATTGAACCCGTCGATACCTTATCAACCTGCTGATTCAGGATCCGTACAGCCGGTTCAGCAAAGGTGGCCACAAATCCGAGAGCAAGACCAATAGGAATGAGAATCCAGTTATAGGAAAGCCCCCCCAGGATGCTCCCCATCTCCTTCCCTGCAGGCAAAAAACCGACATGTACGCCTTGCAAAAAGAATGCCAACCCCAAAAAAGTCAGAATAAATCCTTTGATGATATTGCTAACCCTTCTCCTGGGCAATTTCAACTGAAAAATCTGGAACAGCAAAAAGGTAACAAACAACGGAGTTAAAGCGACAGCAACTTCTATCAATGTTTTTCCGAAACCGTCAAATGGATTTGTCATGCATATATCACTCCCAACAGCAGCACCGATATGACCGGACCAATTGAAGCCAGTGCAACCAAGCCAAAGCCGTCTGTGGAAGCACTTTTACCACCCAGAACCGATGCAACTCCCACACCCAATGCCAGGATAAACGGCACTGTCATCGGACCGGTTGTAACCCCTCCGGAATCAAGAGATACCGGCACAAATTCGGTTGGCGCAAAAAAGGAAAGAACAAAAATCAAACTGTATCCCCCTATAATGAGATAGGTAATGGGAATATCCAGCAAGATCCGCAAAATCGCCAGCCCAACGAAAATTCCGACACCAAGGGCAACGGTTAAAATGAGAATGCTTTTGGGGATTGCTCCATCAGTAACCATGTCCACCTGGGAAGCCAATACAATCACATCCGGTTCGGCAATGGTGGTCGCAATCCCCAGAATTACACTGAATAAAACGACAAGACCGATTTTTCCCAATCTGGACAGTGCCGAACCAATCATTTCACCAACCGGGGTCAAGCCAATATCGACACCGATCAAAAATAAAAATAACCCCAATCCAACCATGACAACACCGATCAAAAATTGCAGGAATACTTCGGTTGGCAGCCAAATGACTGTATACTGCAAAATAAAAATGAGGGCAGTCATAGGAAGAATAGCCATGATTACTTCTCGACCGGTATTTTTAAGATGATCCACATGGATTCTCCTCTCTGCATTTGATCCTTTCAAGCGCAGTCATTTATCCAAACTGCACCAGATGTCTTTTCCTTCCTCCAATCTTTTTCACAAATCTACATCAATTTCTGTCCTGATTTTCTCATCTTTTGAAATTCCGAGAAAACGGAGAGTTTCTGAGGGAGTGGAGTGATTGAAATGTTTTTGAAGCAGGGAGATGGCTACCCCTCTTTTATAGGCATGAAACCCGAAAGTTTTACGCAATGAGTTGGTGCCGATTTTTCCTTCGATCCCAACTGCTTTGGCGCATTGTTGTATGATGCGGTAAGCTTGTTGGCGTGTGATGGGTTTTTTGGTTTTGGAGGATTGAAACAAATAATCTTCAGGGCTTAATTGCTTCAATTGAACATAATGAAGAATCGCTTTTTTTACTTTGGCATTAAGATAAACTTCCCTGCCGGAGCAGGCTGCCTGGTAAAAATCCCTGACGGTACCTCCTGGTTCAATCACCTCACCTACTCTTACATTCAAGATGTCGCTAATCTTCAAACCTGTATTGATCCCGAAAACAAAAAGCAAAAAGTCCCGCTCTGAATGCTTCTTAAGGTACTTTTTTATGGCATTGATCTGTTTTTTATCTCTAAGAGCTTCTACAAACTCCACAAGGCAACCCCTCAGCTTTTTAATGTTACTTAATACCAGTATAATATAGTATTTAGTAACATTCAATCATGAAATAATTATTTCAAATTATAGATAATATAAATAAAAAAGGTTAAATTATTTTTATTTAGCCACTTTCATGTTGTTTATTAAGGTGGAAATTCTTGAATGAAATACAGGAAGTAACCAAATATTTACATATATAATAAATATTAATTTATTCTTAAAGTAGATAATATTCGTTTTGCGGGCTAAAAAATTCAGGCCCCTGTTTCTGAAAAAGGTGGCCTGATTCCCGGTTTTACTTTTCTGTTCTAACCAGCGGCAAGGTGATACAACGAAACGCTCCGCCACTTTTTACAATCTCGGAAATATCTACTTCTTCAACAAAGTATCCCCGACGGCGTAACTGGTGATTAAGGCGGGGAAATTGCGGCTGGCTTAACACGGTTTTATTCCCGATGGAAAGAACATTTACTGCCAGTCCAAATTGTTCTTCTTCAGTAACCATAATCAAATCAGGCCAGTTTTCCTTAATCTGCTCATAGTTTTTTGGTGTGAAGGCAGGCGGATAGACAATGGCTTCTGTTTGCGACAAAATACTGAGAACGCAGTCCAGATGCAGGTATTTTGGAGGATAGGAGACAGAATAAATCTCAAATGAAGGAAACCGCTCCTGAAGGGCATTTATCCCCTCGGAAGAAGTGCGGTCACTTTCGCCAATCCATAATTGATTGCCATGAATCAGAACATCCCCACCCTCAATCGGAAAATCAAACCGCTCAAAATAAGGAATCCCGTTTTCTTTGAGCCAGGTTTCCAACCAGGTTTCTTCACCCTGGCGAACCGGTTCCTTCATATGAGCTATTTGTAAGGACTCTCCCAACACAAAACCGATGTCACGGGTAAAAATCTGATCCGTAAACTGCCGGTTCGGGGGCAACAGCATCACTTGCACTCCATGTTCCTTCAGTTTCTGAACAACATCCTGAAATTGTGAAATTGCCTTGTCCTGGTCAATCGGTTCATCCAGATGAGCCACCTGTACCTGATTGATCACTTCCTTGATATCAAAAAATGCAGGCGGGCACATAATTACTTTTTTTAACGGAGTGTATTCATGATAACAGGAAGGCTTGTCCTGTATGTTTACCATATTTTTCAAACCTCCTCCCAACTCTCTGAATCACTTCGCAAATGATCTGAATTTCAACTTAGTTTTCCCGGATTCTGCAAATTTAACCCCACAATGGCCGAAAAATCCCCAATTTCACACTGTGCTGTCCGAATCGGGAAAACGTTTCGACGATCGGAAGTTAATATTTATTGACCCGATCATCCCTTTTCTATGACAGGTTGAAAAACTGCAAACAACGTTTGGATAAAATCCAGGGGTTTTTCTACATACATGAAACGATATAACTTTTTGTAACACAGGGAATCAAAAAAGGAGACGAAACAGATTCGTCTCCTTCTTCCGGATAACAAGCATATCCAGCCTGTCAAACAACATTTATCTCCAGATTTTATATAAAAGGTTATCCAATCGAGCCTTCCATTTCGTACTTGATCAGTCGGTTCATTTCAACCGCATATTCCATGGGCAATTCTTTGGTAAACGGTTCAATAAAGCCCATGATGATCATATGGGTAGCCTCTTCTTCAGAAAGTCCTCGGCTCATGAGATAGAACAACTGCTCTTCACTTACTTTGGACACCGTCGCTTCGTGCTCAAGTGTAACATCATCCGTTTTTGTTTCATTATACGGAATCGTATCGGATGTCGATTGATCATCCAGGATCAGGGTGTCACATTTGATATTGGCCTTGGAGCCGGCAGCCTTGCGGCCAAAACTGGACAAACCGCGGTAGGTAACTTTTCCGCCTTGCTTGCTGATCGATTTGGATACAATCGTTGAGGTGCAATTTGGAGCAAGAGCCACAACTTTGGCACCTGCATCCTGATGTTGTCCTTTTCCGGCAACAGCAATGGACAGGACATCTGCCTTTGCACCTTCGCCTGTCATCACAACAGCCGGGTATTTCATGGTCACCTTGCTGCCGATATTCCCGTCTACCCATTCCATATGGGCCCCTTTATGGGCTACTGCCCGCTTCGTTACCAGATTATAGATATTGGAAGACCAGTTTTGAATGGTCGAATAACGGCAACGGGCGTGATCCTTCACGATAATTTCCACAACCGCACTGTGCAGGGAATCCGTACTGTATATTGGAGCAGTACAGCCTTCTACATAATGGACAAAAGAGCCTTCATCCGCAATAATCAGTGTTCGTTCAAACTGCCCCATATTTTCGGAATTGATCCGGAAATAGGCTTGCAGCGGGACTTCGCAACGTACCCCTTTGGGAACATAGATAAAACTTCCGCCGCTCCACACGGCGCTGTTTAATGCGGCAAACTTGTTATCAGTAGGCGGAACGACCGTCCCGAAATATTCCCTGAACAGTTCGGGATATTCCCGCAAGGCGGTATCGGTATCACAAAAAATCACCCCTTGCTCTTCCAGTTCCTTTTGCATGTTGTGATAAACAACTTCTGATTCATACTGTGCCGATACCCCGGCCAGAAACTTTTGCTCTGCTTCCGGGATTCCCAGTTTATCAAATGTTTCCTTGATTTGGTCCGGAACCTCTTCCCAGGTTTTCCCCTTGCGTTCCGAAGGTTTGATATAGTAGGTAATGTCATCAAAATCCAATTCATCCAGTTTTCCCGGCAAAATCGAAAACCAGTTGCTGTTGCTGGAATCAGGCATAGGCATTTTATAAAACTGTTCCAATGCTTTCAACCGAAATTCCAGCATCCAGTCCGGTTCACCCTTTATACGGGAAATTTCTTCAACCACTTCCCGGCTTAACCCTTTTTTCGAACGGAAAACCGAGACATCTTCATCATGAAAACCGTATTTGTAATCAGACAGATCAGGCAACTGATTGTTTGTTGTCACGGTTTTCTCCTCCTTATTTATCAGATTCATGCTTGTGTTCCTCAATCCCTTTCCCCAGCGCTTTCCAGGCCAAAGTCGCACATTTGATGCGGGCCGGGAAATTCTTGACTCCTGCCAGCGCTTCAATATCTTCAAGCGGAAAATGCTGAAAATCTACTTCCTCACCCTGCATCATTCGGGAAAACAGGTCAGCCAGTTCCAAGGCCTGCTCTTCTGTCAGTCCTTTTACCGCTTCTGTCATCATGGAAGCTGAAGCCATACTGATTGAGCAGCCGTCTCCCAGAAACTTCACATCTGTAATCCGTCCGTCCTTTATATTCATTTGCAATGAAATACTGTCACCACAAGTCGGGTTGTTCATATCGACTGAAACGGCTCCATTTTCAATGCGACCCCGGTTTTTGGGGTTTTGATAATGGTCCATGATCACCCGACGATAAAGATTATCCAAAGACATGTCCAAAATACTCCTTCGTCTTTTGTAATCCTGAAACCAGCCGATCAATATCCGATTCATCATTATACAGATAAAAACTTGCTCTGGCCGTTGCCGACACATCAAGCCATCTCATCAAGGGCTGGCAACAATGATGGCCGGCACGAACAGCTATGCCTTCCGCATCCAAAACGGTAGACACATCATGAGGATGTACACCATCCAGATTGAAAGTAACAAGGCCGATCCGTTCTTCCGGGCCATATATGGTAATCCCTTCGATTTGCCGAAGCTGTTCATAAGCATAGCGGGCCAGTTTGCGGTCATGTTCCTCAATTTGATCGAGTCCGATCGATTCAAGGTAGTCAATCGCGGCACCAAGCCCAATTGCTCCGGCAATAACAGGGGTTCCACCTTCAAATTTCCACGGCAACTCTTTCCATGTTGACTCATAATCATACACAAAGTCAATCATCTCTCCGCCAAATTCAATCGGCTCCATATCATCCAGCAATTCTTCCCTGCCATACAAAACACCGATTCCTGTAGGTCCACACATTTTATGGCCGGAAAAAGCAAAAAAGTCAACATCCAGATCCTGTACATCCACTTTCATGTGGGGAGTGCTTTGTGCACCATCCACTACAATGTAACCACCCATTTGGTGGATATGTTGGGCAATTTCCCTGATGGGATGCAAGGTTCCCAGGACATTGGAAACCTGCTGGATGGCAATAATTTTCGTTTTGTCCGTCACCGTTGCCCGTACCTGATCCATGGAAACAGTCCCGTCTATTTCCAGAGGAAGATATTTCAGCTTTGCTCCGGTCCACTTAGCCACTTGTTGCCACGGAATCAGGTTGCTGTGATGTTCAGACGGGGTTATGACAATTTCATCGTCCGGTTTTAACAGCGGGTGGGCAAAACTTCTGGCCACCAGATTAAGAGAGGAGGTGGTTCCTCTGGTAAAAACAATCTCCTTGACCGAGCGGGCATTGATAAACCGGCGCACCTTTTCGCGTGCTCCTTCGTAAGCCTCCGTCGCTTTGGAACTGAGTGTATGAACACCACGGTGTACATTGGAATTATATTCTTTATAGTAAGTTTCTATCGCTTCAATTACGGGCAGCGGTTTCTGCGAAGTTGCCGCACTGTCCAGATATACCAGGCGATGGCCATTAACCTCTTGATCCAGAATCGGAAAATCTTTACGCAAGCTGTTCATGACTCCAATTTCCTTTCAATAATGTAATGAATCCGTTCACGCAATGTACCCGAAGGCATCTCGGAGATCATGACATCCAGGAAACCGTGGATGATCAGCCTCTCCGCTTCACTCCGGGGAATGCCGCGGGACATGAGATAATACAACTGAAGCGGATCTACTTTCCCGACACTGGCCGCGTGGCCTGCCATCACATCATTTTCATCAATCAAAAGGATCGGATTTATATCTCCACGGGCTTCCCGATTCAGCATTAAAACTTTACCCGATTGCCCTCCATCTGATTTGCTGGCACCTTTTTCAATTTTGGTAATGCTGTTTATGATACCTAAAGCCTGATCTTTCATGACCGCGCGGGCATTGATATAGCTTTTTGTATTGCGTTCTTCATGGTAAACCGAAGAGGTTACATTTGCTTTCATGCCACCGGTTCCCAGGACAAACTCTTTTACTTCTACATTGCTTCCCTCTCCCAGAAGGTGCGAGGTATTGTCAGAAATGACCTTTCCACTGCTGAGATCCGCAATATTCCACGCCAAATGTCCATCCCGGTCAACCAGCGCGCGGCGGTAAACCACATCAACGGCCGCAGAACCCAGGCTATTGACCGTCGAAATCCTTACATCCGCCTGTGCTCCGGCAAATACCTCTATCATGCTGTTATTGATCCCTCCCCGGTCTTCAGGAAGGGAAACAAAATTGGCGACAAAATCAAGACGGCTTCCTGCTTCTGCAACAATCAGGATATGGGGAAACATAGCCGCACCTTCACCTGACAACCAAAAAATTCCCTCCAGCGGGATGTTTACCTGTACATTCCCCGGAACATACAGAAACAGACCGCCGCTGTGAAAGGCTGCGTGAACTGCGGTTAACCGGTGTTCATCTATTTTAATGCCATCGGTCATAAAGTATTTCCGCAACAAGAACTCATGCTCCCTGGCTGCTGTTCCGATATCGGTAAAAATGACTCCCTGCTCACTCAGGCTTTGTTCAAGCCTGTTGTAGACAACACTCGCATTTTTTTGCACAAGCAAACCGGTTGTGTGTTTATCAAAAACAAACGCTTTTATTTCTTGCGGAAGTTCATCCGGTGACTGAATGGAAGCTTCTTTCTGCAACGGATTAAAATGTTCAAAATTCCAGTGGCTGATATTTGTCTGTTGCAATTTGGGCAAGGGAAGTTGGGATGCTTGTTTCAATGCGTCCAAACGGTTTTGAAGCATCCATTCCGGTTCCCGGTTCGTTCTGGATACTTCAGAGGCAATTTTCGTATCAAGCAACAATTGGGTATCTGCACTCATCCGGAAACACCATCCTTACGCCTTTTGACCAACTGTCTCGTCTTCAATGCCCAATTCTTCCTTTACCCAGTCGTAACCTTCAGCCTCCAGACGCTCAGCCAGCTCCGGACCGCCGGATTTGACAATTTTCCCTTGGATAAACACATGTACATAATCCGGTTTAATATAGTTAAGCAATCGCTGATAGTGCGTAATCAGGATAACGCCCAATTCAGGGCCCAACATGGAATTAACCCCTTTGGAAACCACTTTCAGGGCATCTATATCCAGACCGGAGTCAATTTCATCCAACATGGCAATCTGTGGTTTGAGCATCATCATTTGCAGGATTTCATTCCGTTTTTTCTCACCGCCGGAAAAACCTTCATTTAAATATCGGGTAGCAAATCTTTCGTCCATTTCCAGCAGTTCCATTTTTTTATCCATTTCCCGGATAAACTTCATAAGCGAAATCTCGTTTCCCTCGCCGCGTTTTGCATTTACGGCGCTGCGCAGAAAATCGGAGTTGGTCACACCGCTTACCTCAGACGGATATTGCATGGCCAGAAACAGGCCGGCACGAGCTCTTTCATCCACTTCCATCTGCAAAACATCTTTCCCATTCAGGGTAACGCTACCATGTGTTACCTCATAACGCGGATGCCCCATTAAAACCGAAGCCAATGTACTTTTTCCGGTACCGTTCGGCCCCATAATGGCATGAATTTCTCCACCTTTCACTTCAAGATTTACACCTTTAAGGATTTCTTTTCCATCAACCGCTGCTCTTAACTCCTTGACAACCAGTTTTGGTGCTGTTGACATAATCTCATCCTCCATTAAATCTTTTGCAGCTGTATATCTCCTGAACCCGTAACATGGTTATTTTTTGTATGGAGATAACCTTGTTACCATCCGGATTGATAGTAACAGGAGTATAATGTGATCAGTATCCTGATACTAGTTTAAATTAATTATCATCTGATTCTCAACTGATTCTCATTTCATTTTACTTTACACTCTGCCCTATATCAAGCTTGGATAAAAATCGGTTTCCCGCCATGCCAAACCAATCGGTTCACAATAATATTGTTTTATATATTTTTACAGTTCTCATTAAAACATATCCTTAAATACGGGCACAGTTCTGCAAAAAACATCGGGAAAATCTCCAAAAAATGATAAATAAAATTAAATTAAAAAAACATTTATTTTTGTGCTAATCCTCTTTTTATGTTTTGATATTAATTCCTTTACTGTCGAAAAATGTTATTGACAAAAATCGTTTTTATCCGTCAATCTTTCCGTAAATTACCGGTTTTCCACTCCGCAAAATCATCAAAAAATGCCCTGTTTTTCTAAAAGTTTCCCCATTTTAACCCTTGCTTTTAAATGAACTTTGAGGCAAAATATGAATAGGAGGTTTTCTGGATTAATCGAAATATTTCGCCTTAAAATGTTTTATGGAATTTTTTATAATCGTTCATTTTTGTTATTTCTTTTTTTATTTTCTGCACTTTTCTGTTTCCCAATCAAAATTTTTCCTTAACGTAGTCGTAGGAGGAGTTTTTAATGAAAAAAAATATTTACAAAGTTTCGAGGGCTCCAGCTTCTATGTTTCCATCCCTTAGTTCTCCGATCGGAATTTACGCCAAACCGGCGGTTTCAGGCAAACAAATGAACCATGACAAAAAGAGTCCTTTTTTGTTTGGAAATTTTGTTGTTTCTGAGAAAAATGCCAATTTTAGCATTTCCCTCAAAATTGCCGATCAGCAACGCTATCTCAACAGCTTTCTCAAGAAAAAAATGCTCCAATTATGGAAAAAACATCGTGCCAACTTCTCCATAGCCGATTCGTCGCCAAAAAATACCTGTGATGAGTGGAAACGCATTTATGATGAATTAAAACCGGTTCTGGTACAATCCTACGAAGAGGATTTTTCGATTCCTCTCATTCCGTTTACATTGTTTGGCTGGTTGCAATATGTAAAGCTTGTCGCTCAAATTGCAGGCAAAAGCAAAGATGCAAAGCTGTGGGACGAAATAACACAATTCTTCCAGCAATGCCACAAAAGTGATTTGTTGTGTGATCTGTTTGAAACATGTGCTCCGGAAAATTCCTGATTATTAACTATATATGAATAAACTTGTGTATTCCTAAACATAAGACCATTCTTTGCTTTTATTTATACTTCTTTGTCGACTGCGCAATTCCGAGTCTAACCTGGATTCAGGATAATATAAACAAAAACCGCCTCATCCTTTGTGTGGCGGTTTTTTAACGTTTTTGCACAAAATTTATTTTTGAAATTTGCCAGACATTGTTTCAATGTATTCTTCTTTAAAATAATCGATTACTTGCTCCATCATCACTTTCCTTGTGAGAATACCTACTAATTTTCCTTTCAGATCAATAATCGGAATATAAGATCGATTGACCAGCACCTCGAAAGCAAATGAAAAAATGGAATTGGCCAAAATCCCCGAATGGTTTTTATTCATTGCCTCATTCACTGTATGTTCACTCAGTTGTGAAAAGTCAATTTCATTACCGCGACTGAGCGTCAGCATAAAATCCAGGATGTCCGTTTTACTGATCACACCTTCTACTTGTTCCTTGTTGTTGATAACAGGTACAGAGTTGGTACAGTTGCGTGTCAGTACCAGTAAAGCCCTTTCAAGAGACCAGTCCGTTTTAACGATTACAACCTTTTCCTTGGGAATAATATAAGGCGTGATTTCACGAGAGAACAAGTAATTGGTTTTATCCCGTTTCTGCATATGCAAAAACTCCCTTACTCTTGGTAATCCCATCTGTCATTACCACAGAGTGATTGAAATTAAACCTATTTTTTCACATTCAAAACTTTTTTCTTATGTTCCATAATAGTCTTTCCTCAATCATGTTATCCTGATCAACATTCCAGTGTCAACGGTTTATTTATCTATTTAAAACATTTATTAGCAAAATAAATATAATCTAAGTATCTTTGAATTTACTAGTTTGTGATTAGAATAACAAAAAAAATTTACATCCTTTAAAAACACATTGCTGCCTTCCGGTAAAACCGTAAAAAAAATCCGGCTTTTTAAACCGGATTTAATGATTGATTTCCCTTGTTTGAATTTGTGCCAACGTTTGCTGTACGAGGGTTGCTACTTGCGACATGGCCAATCCCCCGCCAAATGCACCGCTTACACAAGCTGCTTCCAGAATCTCCCGGGCAGTCGCCCCTTGATCAACAGCTCCTTTGGTATGGTAAACAATGCTATACTCATCATTGGTAAAAACGCTCAGCCCCAAAGCAATCAAATGCTTTTCCTTTCTGGACAGGGCTCCATCCTTGAAACAGGCTTCGGTAAAAGCATTATATGCGTCTGCAACATCGGGAAGTTGATGATGAAGTTGTCCGATTCCTTTCCTGTATTCGGTCAGAGATTGTTGCACAAAATTGCCATCCACTTCTTTGATCACTCCCTCCAGCACTAGTTTGGCCAGACCATATCAAAATATGTACTAATCCAGAACAAGTACAATTTTGCCGCAGTTCCTGTTTTCCTCCATATATTTGTGGGCTTCCCTGACTTGTTCAAAAGGGAACTCCCGGTCAATAACAGGCCTGATTTCCCCTTTTTCCAGACGGGGCAAGGCAAACGAAGCAAACTCATGGCTTAATTTGATTTTATAGTCAAGGGATCGGTTTCTGAGTGTAGTTCCTGTTATTTGCAGTCTTTTGTTTAAAACAGGTGCCAGTGAAGCCTGTTCCAGCCGGCTGCCTCCCAATGTTCCGATCAATACCCAACGCCCGTCCACCTTTAATACTTTGATATTTTGTTTCCAGTAGGCCGCGCCGATAAAATCAAGTACCAGGTCTACCCCTTGTCCGCCTGTGGCTTCCATTACCCGGGGAACAAAATCTTCTTTTTTGTAATTAAAAGCATGTTGCGCCCCGAGATTGAGGCAAAACGTTTGCTTCTTTTCACTGCCGACAGTCACAATGGGAATGGCACCGGCTTCTCTTGCCAGCTGAATGGCAGCAGATCCCACACCGCCAGCGCCCGCATGAATCAGAACATGCTCCCCCTTGCTCAGGCGTCCCACCCAGAACAGGGTCTGAAAAGCTGTCAGAAAAGCTTCAGGGATGGAAGCAGCTTCCGAAAAGGATATTCCGTCCGGAATACGCAAGGCCATTTTTTCCGGAATCGTCACATACTCGGCATATCCACCGCCGGGAAGCAATGCGAAAACGCGATCACCTGTTTTCCAGGCTTCCTCGCAATCATCACCAATCTCCTCAACCAAACCAGCCGCTTCCAATCCCATCAGCGGACTGGCACCTTCCGGAGGTGGGTAATAACCTCTGCGCTGCAAGAGATCAGCCCGATTCAGGGCAGTTGCCTTAACCTTGACCAAAATTTCCTTTTTTCCGCACACCGGTTTTGGAAAATCCCCGATAAAAAGCTGATCTACATCTCCCGGTTTTTTGACAAGAACTGCTTTCACAAGCTATCTCCTCCTGATTCTCAATTATTCTCTTTGCAATATTAAAAGTAATATTCTACAATTAATAGAAAAATCACCTTTATTTATACTCTGAGAAAGAAAGGAAATAAAGATGGATCAACAAAAACTGCAATTGATCAGTATTATTCTGAAAATGGTCAAAGACATTTATGGAAAAACAATTCAATTGGAAAACATGTTTCAATCCAACAGCATACATATTTTATCACGTGACTTTGATCCATTTAACGAACTCATTAAAACTTTAAATCTTTCACAACAAAGCAATACTTTATTTTTGGAATTGGTTCAACTGTACCTGGAGAATCAAATGACCTTGCAGGAATTAATGCTTGAATTGGAAAACCAGGCCATGGAAAAAATATCTGAACCCCATGCCTGAGTGTTTATTTCGAAAATGGACTCCCGGACGGGGGTCCACATCTGTACTCTCTTAAATTTTAACACGTCTGAAAGGTTAAAGCTGCACAACGGATCGATAAATATTTACAGAACTTGAACATATACTGATAATGCAGGAAAGCTTGGCCTCCTTCCAGACGGAATAAACTGACAAATGCTATGTTGGATAGTGTTGACTTCACTGTTGGAAAGGGTTTGCATCGATGAGTCTGTGGTTCATGTTGGCCCTGGGCAGTTCAGTTACTTTCGGCCTGGCGGGATTTTTGATGAAGGTCAGTTCGGCTGAAAAAGGCGACCACGAGTTTATGTTATGGGGATTGTATTTAACAGGCTCGCTCGGGTTCCTGGGATGGATGATCAAAACGGATGATATGAATTTTTTCTGCATTGTCCTGATTGCCGGGATTGTTATCGGAATTGGTTCGGCTATTGGCAATCTGTTATTTATGAAAGCACTGGATATTGGTCCTGCCAGTCTGACTTCCCCGGTGGTAAACGGCAATATTGTCCTGACAATTGCAATGGCCACGCTGATCTATGGTGAAACTGTTACCGTTACCGAAGCAGCAGGAGCGGGGTTGTTAGTATTGGCAATCACTTTGTTGCCTGTCGATCCGAACGAGACTCTGAAAATTCGAAACAAACGCTGGTATGCTCTTGTTTTAATCACCATGCTGCTTTTCTTTTTGCGCAATGGCGGTTTAAAAATAACGGAAGAAATGCACCTTTCCGCAACCCCCATTCTTTTTGCCAGTTATGCATTCGGATTTGTCTGGTTTACATTCCAAATCTTGCGAAAAAGGATTCAAAACCAAAATCCGGTTTCTTCCTCCCGGATCTGTACAGGAATTGTTTGGGGGCTTGTGGCGGGAATTTTTTCTTTTGCCGGAATGCAACTTTACGCAGCAGCCCTTAATGGGGGGCCTGCCACCATTATTGCTCCCATTTTTTCTACCAACAGCCTGGTTGTTGCCATCCTGTCCATATCTATTTATCGGGAGCGTTTGTCAATGTTCCAGATCTTGTCATTAATTCTGCTGTTTGCCGGTCTTATACTGATCCGGATTTAAGGAGGAAATCATTTTTATGAAAGCAATCGAATTTTCCCTTCCCGATCTGGCAGGCAATATTCATCGCCTGAGCGATTATCGCGGCCAAATTGTCTGGCTGGAATTCTGGGTTTCATGGTGTGCTGCCTGCCAGGTCTCCCTGTCCGACAGAAATATACTGTATCGTTCATTAAATTCGAAGGAAATTGCATTTCTTGCGATCAACGTCACAGGGCGGGAAGCAGATCCCGATCGCGTTGAATTGTTTGTCAAACAGGCCGGTTTTCAATTTCCTGTATTGCGCGATCAAGGCACCAACACTTACGATGCCTATGACATTTTATCGGTTCCAGCAGATATCCTTATTACGCCACAAGGGGAAATTCATGGCATCTATGACGAAACGGTTCCCTTAACCGCAATCATTCAGGAAGTTGGGTCTCTCCTGCCCAAATCATAGAAGACAGGTTGGGTTATGAATGAGTTGGTTAGAAGCTGCCATTTTGGGAATTTTGCAAGGTCTGACTGAGTTCCTGCCGATCAGCAGCACCGGGCATCTTTATCTCGGCCGGCATTTGTTCGGCCTCGATGAAGCCGGGCTATTTCTTGACACCATGCTCCATTTCGGAACATTTGTTGCGGTCATTTCCTTCTACCGGCATGAAGTATTTCATTTGATTCGACATCCATGGGGAAAATTGGGCCGTCTGGTTATCATCGGAACGATTCCAACCGCCGTGATTGGCATTATCTTCAAGGACTGGTTTGAACAGATTTCGCGAACCGGTATGACGATCGGCTGGGAGTTTCTGATTACAGGTTTAATCCTGTGGTTTGCTGATCTCCAAAAAAACAGGGGACATAAAACGATAGACCAGATTACCTGCCGTGACGTCTTATGGATCGGAACCATGCAAGGGGCTGCCATTATGCCGGCATTGTCCCGATCCGGGCTGACCATAGCTGCTGCCTTGTTTCGGGGGATTGACAAGGCTACTGCCGCTTACTTTTCTTTTTTGTTATCCATCCCTTCCATTGCCGGCGCTGTTTTTTTACAAGGCAAGAAATTATGGACAGAAGGCTCGGAACTACTGCCTTTAAGTTCATTAATGATTGGAACAGCCTGCTCAGCCCTGTTT
>JBAVDL010000124.1:0-1931 GCA_049587175.1 Thermoactinomyces sp. | reverse complement strand
TTCATGTACACATGCTCTCCTGAAATAAATACCAATTTAATTTAATTAAAATCAAAAATTTCTCTCTAATCAGAATTATGGTATAATACAAAAAAATGAATAAAAAGCCATAAAATGAAGGGGGCGGTTCTTTATATGAAACATGATGAGCTTATTGCAGTGCAAACAACGGGAAATAATTTGCAAAACTACGATGAAACCTATAAGAAATTCCGTTGGGAGGATGTTGAGAAACATTTTACCTGGTCCAAAACAGGAAAGGTAAATGCTGCCTATGAAGCCATTGACCGGCATGTGGACGAAGGAAAAAAGGATAGAATCGCCCTTTATTACAGCGATTCTGTCCGGGATGAGGCTTATACATTTTCCGAAATGAAAGAAAAATCAAACCGGTTTGGCAATATCCTGAGGAAAATCGGGGTACAAAAAGGAGATCGTGTTTTTATTTTCATGCCCCGCTCCCCGGAATTATACTTCAGTTTTTTGGGAACAGTGAAAATTGGTGCGGTTGCTGGTCCATTATTTGAAGCATTTATGGGCGCCGCCGTAAAAGACCGGCTTGAAAACAGTGAGGCCGTTGCACTGGTTACTACGCCTGACTTGCTGAAGCGTGTTCCCGTCCAGGAATTGCCCCATTTAAAATATGTTATTCTGGTTGGGGGCAAGGAGACAGGGAAAGAAGGTTATTACAGCTTTGAAAAGGAAATGGATCAGGCGTCGACTGAATTGGAAATAGAATGGGTGGATCGCGAAGATCCCATGCTCATCCATTATACTTCCGGCTCAACCGGAAAACCGAAAGGCGTCCTGCATGTTCACAATGCCATGATTCAGCAGTACCAGACCGGAAAATGGGTGCTTGATCTGCAGGAAAATGATGTGTTCTGGTGCACCGCCGATCCGGGGTGGGTAACGGGAACCTCTTACGGTATCTTTGCTCCCTGGTTGAATGGTGTTACCAACGTGATTCGGGGAGGGCGTTTTTCTCCGGATGACTGGTATCAAACCATTGAAAAGTACAAAGTTTCTGTCTGGTACAGCGCCCCTACGGCCTTTCGCATGCTGATGGCTGCAGGGGAAGAAAAGGTCAAAAAATACGATATATCCTCCGTCCGCCATATTTTAAGTGTGGGAGAACCTTTGAATCCGGAAGTGGTCCGCTGGGGTTTGAAAGTTTATAAAAAACGGATTCATGATAATTGGTGGATGACCGAGACTGGCGCCATTCTGATAGCAAATTATCCCCAGATGGAAATCAAGCCGGGTTCAATGGGGAAACCGATCCCCGGGGTTGAGGCAGCGATTATTGATGATGAAGGAAATGAATTGCCTCCTTACCAAATGGGAAATCTGGCCATTAAAACACCATGGCCTTCGATGATGAGAGAAATCTGGAAAAACCCGGACAAGTACCGGGAGTATTTCAAAGTTCCAGGCTGGTATATATCCGGGGATTCAGCCTATCGCGATGAGGAAGGATATTTCTGGTTCCAGGGACGACAGGATGATGTGATCAATACTTCCGGTGAACGGATCGGGCCGTTTGAAGTTGAGAGCAAACTGGTGGAGCACCCTGCAGTCGCGGAAGCCGGAGTAATTGGAAAACCTGATCCGGTTCGTGGTCAGATCATAAAAGCATTTGTTTCACTTCGAGCCGGTTATGAAGCGACCGAAGAATTAATCGAAAATATCAGACAATTTGTAAAAAAGGGTTTGGCAGCTCATGCTGCGCCGCGGGAAATTGAAATCAGGGATAAGTTGCCAAAGACACGGAGTGGTAAAATTATGCGGCGCGTACTGAAAGCCTGGGAACTGGGATTGCCAACCGGCGACCTGTCCACGATGGAGGACTGAAAACGGAGAAGACGCCACCCATGTTTGGTGGCGTCTCAGACTGTAGATAAACCCCTTCTAGTAACTGAGTACAGAAG
>JBAVDL010000123.1:0-4892 GCA_049587175.1 Thermoactinomyces sp. | reverse complement strand
CTTGTCGACCTGTCATGAAAACTGACTTTGTCGACAAGCTGAGAGATCCGCATCGGATCTCCCAGATTGTATAAAAAAGGGACTCAGAACCCCGTTCCATCTCCATCGGAAAGTTGATTCGGATCATCCCCTGGCTTTAAAAATCAATGCTCCCAGGAATCCAAATATGATCGCGGCAGAAATACCGGCGCTGGTCACTTCGAAAATTCCTGTGATCACCCCCACCAACCCGTATTGGTTTGCTTCGGCCATCGCTCCGTGAACCAATGCATTTCCAAAACTGGTAATCGGAACCGTTGCTCCGGCACCTGCAAAATCAATCAACGGTTCATACCAGCCAAGCCCATCCAGGATTGCTCCGACAACGACCAGGGTACTGGTCGTATGGGCGGGGGTCAGTTTGAAGACATCCATCAGAACCTGTCCAACCACACAGATAAGGCCGCCAACCACAAACGCCCAGAAAAAGATCATGATGATGTTTCCTCCTCTCTTTTTTCCAGTGCAACAGCGTGAGCAATACAAGGAATGCTTTCTTTCTGCTGGTAACTGATCGGCGAAAGCAAGGCACCTGTGGCGACAATCAAAACTTTCTTCAGCTCTCCTTTTCGCATCCGGTTCAGGACATGCCCATAAGTAACACAGGCCGAACAGGCACATCCGCTTCCCCCTGCCTGCACCGGCTGGGATTCGTGATAGATCATCAACCCGCAATCATTGAATTGGGCCGGCGGCAATTTCAAACCATGCTTTTCCAGCAAATCGGCGGCAACCCGATGGCCAATTTTCCCCAAATCCCCTGTCAGAATCAAATCATAGGCATTTTCATCCAGACCAAGGTCACGAAAATGGGCCTCAATAGTATCTACTGCGGCAGGCGCCATGGCAGCTCCCATATTAAACGGATCGGAAATCCCCATATCCACTACCCGGCCAATGGTAGCCGCGGTCACCCGGATCTCCTCAGGAGTTCTTTCCTGCGATATAACAGCAGCCCCTGCCCCTGTTACTGTCCATTGGGCTGTGGGCGGTTTTTGCGAGCCGTATTCTGTAGGGTATCGATATTGTTTTTCAGCAGCTGCATTGTGACTTGATGTTGCAACCAGCACATGGCTGGCGAAGCCGCTGCTGACAATCAGTGAACCCAGAGCAAGACTTTCCATGGATGTTGAACAGGCACCAAACAGTCCCAGATAAGGAACAGACAGCTTTCGGGCAGTAAAATTGCTGGATATCACCTGATTCATTAAATCCCCGGCCAGAAAAAACTGGATTGAGTCCTTGGAAATACCTGCTTTATCAATTGCATGTTCACAAGCATGTTCCATCAGCACTTTTTCCGCCTTTTCAAAACTGTCCTGCCCCAGCCATATGTCTTCATGCAGCAAATCAAAATCATCAGCTAAAGGACCTTTTGCTTCAAAAGGGCCGCCAACGGCAGCCGAAGATTTTATGTAAGGAGCCTGCTCAAAAACCCAAGTTCGTCCCTGAATCATCATGACCCTCCCAGCAACATTTTAAGAAAGACTTTAAAGACAGAAATGACAAATGCAGCAAATACTCCAAAGACAATGACTGAACCAGCCAGTTTGAACATATTCCCGCCTACTCCCAGCACAAATCCTTCAGAGCGATGTTCAATTGCCGCTGATGCCATTGCGTTGGCAAAACCGGTAACAGGAATGATCGTGCCGGCACCGGCTTTCTGGGCTATATGGTCATAAACTCCAAATCCCGTTAACAAAACGGAAATAAATATTAATGTTGCCACCGTGGGGTCTCCTGCTGATTCTTTATCAAATCCAAATACATGAATATAGAAAGTGGATATCAATTGTCCGACCAGACAGATACTTCCACCTACCAGAAAAGCGATGATGCAGTTTTTCCATACAGGCCGCTTTGGTTGCCGTGACTTGATAAACTGGTGATATTCCAACTGAACGGGTGTCAACTTTTTTTTGCTTTCCTTTGACATGAATTCCCCTCCAATATATTCCAGAATTATTTGCTCCAGTAATTCATTGTTGCTCAATTCCCCTCCGTTATATACCTTTTCTTTACTCGCCCGAACAACCAGATTCCCGACTTCGGGATGAAATTTGTTTTTGTTTCCTGATAAAATAGAAAGTACAAACTTGAAGAACGAATGAATGCAAGGGAGATTCATGATGAAACAGTTAAATGATGTGATGATTCCCATGGGCAAAAAACGGAAAACCATCGACAAGGAAGAACAGTTGCGAATTCTTTGCAAATTCCCTCTTGTTGAAGCCTTTCGGAAAGAGCACCCCGAGCTTTCAGATGAGGTATATTTACGTTCTTTTTCTTTACTGCAGCAATTTGTAATAGAGCACACCAATTGTGAAATATGTCCGGGGCTGGATCAATGTCCCAATATGATGAAAGGGCATTATCCCGAACTTAACGAGTACAGCGGTTATCTGGATCTTTCCATGCATGAATGCAGCAAACTCAGAAAGAAACGGCAAAAATCACTGATCAAAAGCCGACATATTCCCAAGGATATCCAAAATTCCACCTTTGACCAGATTGATTACGACAGGGGAAGAAATGAAGCGATCCATTCGGCTATTGATTTTTGCATGAGTTTTACCAGTGAAATACCGTCTCAAGGGCTATATCTGTACGGAGCATTTGGAGTAGGAAAAAGCTATATTGCCGGAGCAATCACCAACCAATTGGCAAAACACGGAATCCCTTCGTTAATGGTACATTTTCCCACGCTGGTTGAAGAATTGAAAGAATCGATTGCAGATAATCAAATCGGAGACAAAATTGACGCCTTAAAGAAAACACAAGTGTTGATTCTGGATGATATCGGGGCAGAATCCCTTACTCCCTGGCTAAGGGACGAGGTGCTGTCTGTCGTTTTGCATAACCGCATGGTCGAGAAGCTTCCAACTGTTTATACATCCAATATGACACTGGATGAACTGGAGGAGCATTTCAGCTATACCAGTAAAGGCGGATGGGAAATTCTCAAAGGAAAAAGACTGATGGAACGAATTCGTCCATTTGTAAAACCGATTCTGGTTCAGGGATATAATCGACGTTATCCAACCTGAAAAAAGCCTTTATCAAAAACCGCCTCCAAAGTGAGAGGCAGGTTCTGACAAAGGCATATTATAAAAGAGAGCGAAGCCATATTTCAGTCATATATGCCCAAATCAGTCCTTTGGTTGACAACATCAACAATCGTTGATGCTGCAAACACTGCTCCAGCCGTTCACAATGGATGATTCCCCATTGGGCCAGAACAGAAGACTCATTGAGCAGTTCTTTAACCTGATCCTTGTATTTCATTAAAAACCGGGACTCAACAGACATTACCTCATATTGACGAGGGACATACGTAATGATATCAATTGGCAGCCAATCAAAAAAAGCCCAACGCAAAAGCGGTTTTTCTATCCATTGGCCGCCCCGGAACAATACTTTCATATCTGGAGGCAAGGACACGGCCAATTCCATCAATTCCCGGCTCACGAAAGGAAACAGCATATTCATTTGGTGAGGCGTCAGTTGATGCAACTGGATCAGCGTCTCTTTATCCCGGTTAAGGGAAAAGCCAAGCGCCTCCCTGGTATCCGCTTTTTCTTTAAGGGTTCTCAAAAATCTCTTTGCCTGTTTGGCGGCCTCGTCAGTAAAAAATAACGGAATTGGCAAATCTTCCGGGCGATCCGCCCAGGTCGGACGCAACATTCCCATTCTTTCCATCATACGCCGGAATAATGATTTGCTCCAGATTTGCCTGGAAAAACGTTCCGTGCCATAATATCCAAAAATATATTCGCTGAAATAACCGGACGCCAACAGGTTGACCTCATCTTTGCGGCTTTGTTTGCAGGTCTGTTCCATCATCAGATAATCAAGGCTTGGATAAGGCAGGTTAAAGGAGGAAGCATCCCTGCTCAGATCTTTCAATTCCCCCGGTTCGATTATGGCAAGGGGTACATTGGCAAATCCGGTCAGCTTTTCCACACTTGCACGATACTTTGATTTTTCGTTTAACCATCCCCAATGATAGGCAACAACCGGGATATTGCAGGATTTGACCAGCATCAGGACAACAGCAGAATCAATGCCTCCGCTTAAAAGCACCCCTATCCGGTCCGATGACTGAACACGCTTCAGAATCGTTTTTGTTAACGTTTCCACAATCATATAAGTAATCTGTTCCCGTTTTAACCGGGCAACGTCCGGTTGGGCATAAACCAGATCATATGGAACAATTTCCGCCTTCTCGTTTGCAATGCGAAGCATTGAACCGGCCGGCAATTTTTGAATATCCGTAAAATAGGTTTGCGATGGTTCAAGCGCTTCGGCAAAGCAGGAGCGAATCAGCTTTTCCTTGTTTACCTTGTCCGGACCAGGGTGATCTTCATGCATTACTTTTTCAATCCGGGTAGCCCAGAAGATTTGCCGTTTTGTTTGCCGCAAATAGAGCGAATACTTGCACAACAGACTGCGGAAAATAAACCCTCTTTTTTCTTTTCTCTCAAAATAGACAATAATAAAAGCGCCATCGATCTGTTTCAGGAAACTGTCTCCCAATTTAAGCAAATTCCTGAATTCCTTTCCGGCTTCTGCCCATCTTTTCTCTTTGATCAGATTCATCAGCGGCTCCAGTTTTGGCGGATAACTCCAGACTTCACCATAAAATTGAAAATAACCCTGAAAAAAGCTGAAATCGAGAAACCCTTGTATCTCCTGAAATTGTCTCAATCCTCTTCATGCCTTTCCGGAATACGTTTTATTTCACGAAAATGCCATTCCACTTCCCACGATTCATTTATGGGCACTCCCCGGACTTCCACCCAAAAATGCAAACGATCAATCACATACTCCTCATTTTTTTCACCCAGCAC
>JBAVDL010000122.1:0-3584 GCA_049587175.1 Thermoactinomyces sp. | reverse complement strand
AGAAACCCTTTATCAAACGGGCAGCCTGCTTCTCTTCTTGCTCATCTACGTGGCTCCAGCCGTCGTTCTTTTTCGTTTCCTGGTTCAGTTTATCGAATCGGTTGGAAAAAAAATCACCAGCCTCCTCCCCGACTGGTTAACGAAAAAAGAAAGGAGGGGCTAAAGGATGCCGGCTCCAGATATGCAAAAGACCATCGCGTTCATTTCCAGTTTCATGGATTTATATATGCTGTTCGCTGGCATAGCAATCGTTTTTCTCATATTCGTTTCGATTACCAATATTGGATTCAAAAAAGAGAAACCTGTAAAAGTTTTTGTTCAACTTTTCGTCCGGGTACTTGCCCTCTGGGTGATTGCGTCATGCTTACTCGTCGTTGTTGCCGCGCAATTGATGACATCCGCCTGGGACGGAATTGTTCTCATCATTGACCTGTTTGGCGATAAAATTGCCGAAGTGGTCACAGGGGTGAGCTTGTGATGACATTTATCGAATTGATTCAAGCTACGATGTTTTTGGCCGGGAAGTTTGCATTGGCTGTATTTTCAGCCGTGATCGTGCCCCTGGGGATTTGGATATCATTTCGGGAAAAGTGGAAAATATCGATAATCGCCAAAAAATTGGGTGCCTTGCTCCTTTCTTTTGCAATAGTAACAGGTTTCTTCGTAACCGTCGGAAGCCTGGGCCATAAAGCAGAAGCGGATCAATGGGGAAGAAAAGCGGAGGCGATGGAAAGATGACGTGGTATTTGATCTTTACTGGTTTTGTGGCGGTGCTTGGCGTGTTCACTCTTTGGCTTGGGAGAAAAGACCGCCAAACACCAACCGATGAAAAAGAATACACAGGAGCTATAGAGGACTAGCATTTGGCTAGTCCTTTCCTGCAAAGAAAGGAAGATGTCCTGATGAAAAACAACTTCCATTCATTGGTTTCGATCCGGAAACAAAAGTTTCCTGTCTGGATGGAAAAAATCAGGAAGTATGCAAGAAATGAAATATGGCCAACGGTGCTGGATGAATTATTTGAAGCAAAGGAAAGAAAAAAATTTGAGGAATGGTTCAAACCTGAAACAGAAGAGAAAAACAAGGATCAGCAAAACACCCCAAAACATGGGCGCATCGCAGGAAAGATGGTAACAGATTCCCCGGCACATATCGCTTTCGCTCGTCATCGAAGCGGGAAAACAATCTCATTGATCCGTGGAGAAGATGAAGAAGCGAAAGACAGCTTGTCGACTCCAATGATGGTGGTAGGGAAACAAGGATCCGGAAAGAGCACCCTGTTTGTAAATATGGCCCTGGAATTCTTCGGAGTTCGTGCAAGGAACCGAAAAGAATGGGAACGAATCGGACGCTCCGTTTTCCTTTTTGATGTGTCAGATGGGGCAATGATACCGGAAGTTTTGGAAAGAATTCCAGATTGGCTCAGGGACCGGGTGGTGATCCTGAACCATGCAGATATGGAGCGGGTTATTCCGGTTGCCTGGCATGATCTGATGAAACTGTACAAAAATGATGATTCGATTGCTGCCGAAACAGCTGAGCTTGAAACCGATCTCTTTCGAAAATTTCTTCAAGACGATAGCCAAACCATCTCAATTGAACGGTATTTCAAAAGTTCCTTGCAAGCTTCCTACAGAGTCGGTGAGGGGAATTTGCTTGATGCCATGCGGATTCTGAAAGATGAAGAGTATCGGAATAAATTGATGGGGAAGTTGAGCGAAACCGACTTTGAGTTGGAAATCGCGCTCAATCAATTGGAAGAAGAGACAAAAAAAGAAACCAGCCGAGTGCTGGAAACGATTGAAAACCGGATCGCACAACTGAGAGCAAACAAACGCCTTTTCTACTCACTCAGTCAACCCCAAACCCAAACAATGGATTTCTGGAAATGGATGAATGATCCGTATCTGGTCTTGATTCACATCCCGAACAGCAAAGAGACATTCCAGGACTTCGCGTTCACCCACTACATCGTCAAATTGTGGCGGATGATGATGGCCAGGGAGATGATCCCGAAACCGGATCGTCGGGAATATGCCGTCATTGTAGATGAAATCGACTTGATCATCAAGAACAAACCCGTGCAAAACATCTTCCTCCAAATGACAAAGAAACCGCGAAAGTATCGAACCAAGTTTATTTTCTCGTTTCACGATTGGTCGTCATTTGCCAAGGCAGGCAATCGAAAGAATGACATTCTGAGGTCATTCAAAACTGGAATGGATATGATCCTTCTAAAAGGCAGCGATGAAGTATTTCAGGATTTTGAAGCGGAACTGGAACCATTCACTGTCGAGGATTTCCACCAGCTTGAAAAGTATCAAGGGATCATGAGAATCACCTGCAACAAGCAAGAATACGTCTTTCGTGCAAAACTGCTGGAACCGGCATCGATGCGGCTGCCTTCGTTTTCAGTTCCGGAGCTGGGAAATCAAATGGGCATGACAAAAGCAGCCATCACACAGCGGGCCAGGGAAATTTTGTTGCCGTTATATGCGAAGAAATCCGAAAACAAAGCCAAAAGTGAAAACATAACCGCAAAAGACAAAGTAGAGGAACTGCTTCGCAGTTCGCCAGAGGGATTGACGACGAAGCAAATTTGCGAAGAACTAGATATTTCCAGAATGACATTCCAGCGCATAAAAAAAGAGTTAAAACTTCAGGAAAGAAAAAACGGAAAAAAACGGGTTTATTTTGTCTGACTGTAACATGTAACACGGGTTTTCTTTTCTGAAATTTTGCCAAGAAAAAATGACGGAGTTATACGGGTTTTAGTATCAATGTGTAACATTTTTAACCCCAATGTTACACATCATGTTACACGAAAGGAAGGATAAAAATGATCGAAGAAGCAGGCAAAATAATGGAATGGTCTCTTGTAATTTCAACGACAGTATTAATATTCTGGCTCACATATAGAATATATTATTTGCTCCTCCCTTTGTTCTGGAGGAAAAAAGACAAGAATCAAGTGGTGAAGATAGAAAAGAAAAATCATCAGAAAGTGGATCGTTGGGCGTGGCAGTTGATCATATGCGGTTACGGCCTGGCTCTGTTGGTTTTGGCCATTTTGCTTCTCATTTACTATTGGGCAATTGTACTCATTATGATGGTTGTTGGATATGCAGGAAGGAAAATATTCCGGGTGTTCTTCAAACCGCTTGTATGGATCGGGAAGCAGCCATTTCAAGCCGCAACCAATATACTGGGAAATGTTTTTAGAGACAGGAGAAAATAGCATTTAAAAAGCCTGGCGGATATTAGCCAGGCTTTTACCATGACCCTCTGTCATCCCGGTAAAGATTGCTGCAACATACGTACTTAATTTCAATACCAATATGGATACAACTAAACCCCGTGTGTGAACACCAGTGAAATCAACTATTTTCAGTATAGCAAAAACAAAAAAAGTCTGTGAACCTCTAATGATGCAAAAATCCCGGGAGGTTCACAGACATATGCCTATGGATAGATTGATAAATGCCTGCTTTGGATTGTCTATCAGTTTTTTATTTTAAAGGCTAAACACTGCTTTTAGGAAATGTCTATTTTTCATTGAAACATTTGTTAACCACAGATATAAC
>JBAVDL010000121.1:0-1973 GCA_049587175.1 Thermoactinomyces sp. | reverse complement strand
CCTCAAGCATCAGTCCACCTACGAAATCATCCGTCCGGAGACGGTCGGCTTCGAGAAAAGCCGGCTGGTGCTGGGCAAACATTCGGGACGGCACGCCTTCCGGGATCATCTGAGCGCTTTGGGTTACCGTCTCACCGACGAACAGATCAACCAGCTTTTCGTCCGCTTCAAGGAGATGGCGGACCGGAAAAAATAGATCACCGATCAGGACCTGATCGCCCTCGTGGAGGAAAAGTGGGGGGAACCGAAGACGGAAGTGTACGCGCTGGAGTGGGTGCAGCTCTCCTACGGCAATCAGTCGGTTCCCACCGCGTCGGTCCGGCTGCGCAATGCCCGGACCGGTGAGATTCTGGAAGAGGCGGCCTGCGGCAACGGCTCCCTCGACGCCATCTTCAAGGCGATCGATCGCATCACCGGTGAAGAGGTGGAATTGGTCGATTGCAAAATCGTGTCCGTCACGCGGGGCAAGGACGCCCTCGGCGAGGTGTATGTGCAGCTGAATCAGAAGGAGCTCACCGTTCAGGGACGGGGCGTGAGCACGGATATTCTCGAAGCGAGCGCGCGGGCTTATATCGACGGAATCAACCGGTTGATCCAGCGTCGGGGGGAGAAGCCTTCCGAAGAGAAAGAGACGATGGGTGTTTCGATGGGATAGGAGAGAGGGAAACCGCGAACGGCCAGGTCGGATGAGACAGGGAGGTGCGGGTGTCCGGAGATCGTTGCGGACCCCGCTCTTCTTCCATCCGACAAGAGGGCTTCGGCAACATGACAGGTCGAATCAAAAGGAGAGGGAAATATGGTCAAGAAAATTGCCGTTCTCCCGGGGGACGGGATCGGACCGGAAATCGTCGATGAAGGCGTCAAGATCCTCCGGGTGGTGGCGGAGACCTTCGGTTATCGCTTTTCGTTCCGGTTTGGCATGGTGGGAGGCGGAGCGATCGACCGGGTGGGGAATCCCCTCCCGCAGGAAACCTTGGATTTGTGCCGCGATTCGGATGCGGTGCTCCTGGGGGCGGTGGGCGGACCCCGGTGGGACGACAACCCGCCCGAGCTGCGCCCGGAAAAGGCGCTGCTGAGATTGCGGAAGGAACTGGGACTGTACGCCAACTTGCGGCCGGCCATGCTGTTTGAGGGCATGGAGGAAAGTTCGACCCTCCGCCCGGAGGTGCTCCGGGGCGTGGATCTGATCGTCGTCCGGGAGCTGACCGGCGGCATTTACTTCGGGGAAAAGCGCCGGGAACGGTCGGAGGAGGGCGAAAAGGCGACGGACACCCTGGTGTATCACGAGTGGGAGATCGAGCGGATCGCCCGGCGTGCCTTTGACATCGCCCGCGGCCGGCGGAAACGGGTCACCTCCGTCGACAAGGCCAACGTATTGGAAAGCTCCCGCCTCTGGCGTTCCGTCGTCAACCGGGTGGCTGAGGATTACCCCGACGTGGAGCTGGAACACATGCTGGTGGACAATTGCGCGATGCAGGTGGTCCGAAAGCCCGCCCATTTCGACGTGATTGTCACTGAGAACATGTTCGGGGATATTTTGAGCGATGAAACGGCCATTCTGACCGGCTCCATCGGGATGCTTCCCTCCGCCAGCCTCGGCGACGGTTCCTTCGGCCTGTACGAACCGGTCCACGGTTCCGCCCCGGATATCGCCGGTCAAGGCGTGGCCAATCCCGTTGCCACCATCCTGTCCGTGGCGATGATGCTTCGCCACTCCTTCGGGTACGAAGAGGCCGCGCGGGCCGTCGAACAGGCGGTGCGCTCCGTGCTGGCCGCCGGTTACCGGACGGCGGATTTGGCCCCGTCCGGCGATCTGGCCATCGGCACCGAGGAGTTCGGTGACCGGGTGGCCGAGGCGATCCGACGCCACGAGCCGTCTTCCTCGACGACGGTGCCGCTGGAGATCGTGTTGTAAGCTTCCGACAAGTCAACCCCCTGCTGTCGGGGCCCTTCCTGAAAGGGCCCCTTTTTTG
>JBAVDL010000120.1:0-22758 GCA_049587175.1 Thermoactinomyces sp. | reverse complement strand
AATCAACAGTTGCAATTATTTGAAGAGAGGTATATCAAAGGAACCTTTCGCCAGGAAATATTTTATAACGAAGAAAACGGGTATGGCGTTTTTTTGCTTGAAGTCATGGAATCCTCTGAAGAGATAGACGAGGATGAGGTAACCATTGTTGGCAACATGCTCAGGCCCTATCAGGATGAAGTGTACATCTGTTACGGCGAATGGAGAAATCATCCCAAGTTTGGCCGCCAATGGCATGTACAGCGTGTTGAGAAAGAAATACCGCGTTCCAGGGAAGCCGTAATCCGCTATTTGTCAAGTGGTTTGTTTACGGGCGTAGGTAAGAAGACTGCCGAAAAGATTGTCAATTTTCTGGGTGAAAACGCATTGGACAAAATCGCAGGCCAGCATGAACTGTTGACGGAAATCAAGGGGATTTCCCCGGCAAAGGCCAAGTCCATTGCCGATCAGCTTCGTGAACATCAGGCTTTGGAACAGGCAATGGTCTATTTGTACCAGTTTGGCATCGGGCCCTCCCTGGCGTTGAAAATTGTGCAAACTTACAAACATGAAACCGTATCTTTGATCAAGGAAAATCCCTATCGCCTGATTGAGGAAATTGAAGGGATTGGTTTTCGGCGGGCAGATGAGATAGCAAAAGTCCAGGGCATGGCAGAAGATGCGCCCGAACGATTTCAGGCTGCTGTCCTGTATGCACTGAACCAGGCAGCTGTAGCCCAGGGACATGTTTATATGACGTGGGAGCAGTTGAATGCGGTGGTAAATGACCTGTTGGGAGAAGAAGCAGAAGAATGGTTCCCCGATACCAGGCGCCAGATTTATATTCAGTACTTGCTGGATGAGGACCGGATTCTTTGTGAGGAAGACCGGTATTATCTGCCTTCCCTTTACTATGCGGAATATGGCTTGGCCATGCGTGTCAAGCAACTTCTTGAACAGTCATTTGATCCGGACTATTCGATGGCCGAGATATACGGGAAAATCGGCGAGATTGAAGAAGAACTGTCAGTCTGTTATGCGGACAAGCAAAGGGATGCCTTGCTTACGGCCATGTCTTCCCCATTTATGATTCTGACAGGCGGGCCGGGGACAGGAAAAACAACGGTTATCAAAGGGATTTGCCAGTTGTTTTCCCGGCTTAACGAAGTGTCAATTGATCCCGATGATTACAAGGGAAAGGAGCAGCCATTTCCCATCCGTCTCGTTGCCCCTACCGGCCGGGCAGCCAAGCGGATGTCCGAAACAACCGGACTCCCGGCGATGACGATACACCGCCTGCTGGGATGGAAAGGGGAATTTTTCGAGCATAATGCAGAGGATCCCATTGAAGGAAGCCTGTTAATCGTGGATGAGGTTTCGATGCTGGATATCTGGTTGGCCAATTCGCTCTTTCGCGCTGTTCCCAAAGGAATGCAGGTTATTCTGGTAGGGGACCAGGATCAGCTTCCTTCTGTGGGACCGGGACAGGTATTGCACCATTTGCTTCGGGTAAAGGATATTCCCCGCGTGGAGCTGTCGGAGATTTTTCGTCAGGCAGAAGGTTCCTCAATTATTGAGTTGGCCCATGCCATGAAAAACGGTACTGTTCCTGAGGATTTGCTGAAACCCAAGCCCGACAGGCGCTTTTTCCAATGCCGGAAAGAACAGGCGTTATCCGTGATTGTACAAACGGTTGTAAATGCGATTAAAAAGGGATATACCCTGTTTGATGTTCAGGTGCTGGCTCCCATGTATAAAGGACCGGTCGGAGTCAATAAAATCAACGAAGAGATTCAGGCGGTTTTAAATCCTCCGGATGAACAGAAAAAAGAAGTTACTTGGGGAGATACCGTATTCCGGATTGGGGACAAGGTACTGCAATTGGTCAATCATCCTGAACATCCGGTTTATAACGGGGATATGGGAATCATTGTTTCCATTGATGAGACAGCATCCGGTGACCAGCCTGTCCTGTGGGTACAATATGACCGGCTGGAAGTTCCGTATAAGAAAACACAACTGGGGCAAATTGCTCTGGCTTATGCCTGTTCTGTCCATAAAGCCCAGGGATCCGAATTTGCAATTGTGGTATTTCCCGTTTTGTACGCCTTTCGCCGCATGCTTGAACGGAATTTGCTTTATACGGGAATCACACGCAGCAAATCGTATCTGATTATGTGCGGTGAACCGGAAGCATTGGTGGAAGGGTTGAAAAAACAGCGCGGAGAAGAACGAAACAGCCGCCTCCAGGCCTTGATTGAAGAGGATTGGTAACAAGTACCCAACATTTCAGCAGGTATTTGAACCATACTAAGGAATAGCGGGGAGGAGGCTGATTTCCTTGCGCAAATCCCAGGAAGTGATCGGGCTTTCCATCATTCATTTGCAAACAGGCAAGAAGTTGGGGACGGTCTGTGATCTCCTGTTTGATGAACGGCAGAAGTTAAGGGGCATTGTTCTGGAAGAAGGCGGTTTGTTTAAAAGACAGAAGTTCATCCCGATGAGCGATGTCGTTTCGATTGGGAAAGATGCGGTAGTTGTGGATAATGAGCAGCCTGCCCCAAACCCGCAGAACAACAAGTGGATAGGCTTGTATACGGGACAGAAAAGACTGAAGGGACGTACCATTTTAACTGATAAGGGATATGAAGTGGGTTTTGTGGAAAATGTCTATTTCCTGGAAGAAGTGGGAACCCTGATAGGGTACGAACTTTCCGACGGGATTATCAATGATATCCGGGAAGGGCGTAAATGGCTGAAAGCCAATAAACCGCTGGTTTGGGGAAAAGATGTTTTGATTGCATCACCGGACCAGATTGAAGTCAAAGACGCTAGGCTTTAAAGGAAGGGAATAGACATGCTGCGGTGTCCCAACTGCAATTCGCACGACCTGGGAAGAATCGGAACGAACCAGCTTTATTGCTGGCACTGTTTTATTGAGATAACTACTGTGAAAGACCGGATTGCCTCGGTTTACCAGGTAGAGGAGGACGGTACCCTGACTTCGTTAAATGACCTGTTTCTGGAGGAAAGCTCTCGCCTTTCTTATCTGGATTAAACCCCCCCGCAAAAAGGAGGGAGCTCCATGATGCGGCAAGCGGCTTATACCCTGATTGCAGGCGGGATCCTGCTGTTTGGCTTGAAATGGATAACGCGTATGCGTGGCAGAAACAGATTTCAGGGATTTATGCAGTCAATGATCCGCATGGCCCGGAAAAACAAATGGCTGAGTCGGTTAATAATGGAAGGAATGACAAGAAGATTTATGCGCCGCCTCCAGATCGCCAAATAACCCGCCGGCAATCCCCCGGATACAGACCGGGGGATTGCGAATTTAAAAATAAATAATTGGAATGGACTTTGTTGTTTGTTTCCTGCCCCGCTGACGGTTCAGTTTTGTCTTCTGCCAAACACTTTCCCTTTCCCGCAAATTCACCTTGAAACCGCAGGAAACCGGTTTTTGCATATATCCTCATAAAATGAGACAGGTTTCCGTATCTTATAGATAAAAGCTGTGTTTGGAGGTGCCGTCAGTGGAACAGTGGAAATTGCCGGGATATCTGTACAGATCCATATTTGTCCTTGTTCTGCTCGGCATCATTTATATGATCATGCAGCTCAGTCCGTGGATTGCAGGCATATTCCTGTTCCTAAAAGCGGTACTCGGGCCTTTTTTCATTGCCATGATCATTTCCTACTTGTTGAACCCGGTCGTAAATATCTTGTCTCAACGTTTTCTTCCGCGAACTCTGGCGGTTTTGTTTATTTACAGCCTGTTTGTCACCTCGCTGATTGTCGTCGCGGTCAATACGATCCCCCTGCTGGAATACCAGTTCAAGGAATTGGCCGAGCATTTGCCCCAATGGAACGACCGGATCCAGCGCATGATCAAGGAATATAACGACCACAGCAAGGAAATCCTGCCGCTCAGTGTGAAAGCAGGCATTGAGCAGTCCATGATGCGACTGGAACAGAAAATGACTGCTTATGTTGAAAATATGATGAGCGGAATTGGCAGTACCATCAATCAGTTTTTTCTGGTACTTATCATTCCTTTTCTTTCTTTTTACATGTTGAAGGATATGCAGTCGATTGAGCGAACGATGTTAACCTTGCTCCCCAAAAACCAGCGCAAATCGATTATCCGGATATTGCGGGATGTGGATGAGGCACTTGGCAACTATATCCGGGGCCAGTTCCTTGTTTGTATGGTTGTGGGAGTATTTGCCTATATTGGCTATCTGATTGTCGGTTTGCCCTATGCGCTGCTTTTGGCTGCTTTGGTAGCCGTATTTAACGTAATTCCCTATCTGGGGCCCATTTTTGGCGTCATTCCCGCCCTCTTTGTAGCTTTTACCGTATCCGGAAAAATGGTGATAGGGGTGCTGATTGTAAACCTTGTTGTCCAGTTGCTGGAGGGAAATGTCATTTCACCGCAAATAGTGGGACGCAGTTTGCACATGCACCCCTTGCTGATCATTTTGGCGTTGCTCATTGGCGGAGAAATCGGGGGGGTTTTGGGATTGATTCTGGCGGTTCCCGTTTTTGCAATGGGGAAAGTAATTACCGAACATGTTTTGCAACATTTTATTGATCGAAAGGTTTGAAACCAGACGGATCAGATTGTATAATAAAAACCAACCAAAAAAAGTGATAAGTAAACATGATGATGGAACCGAGTGGATTTGGTCTCCGCCAGAGAGGAAAAACCCGCAGGCTGAAAGGTTTTCCCGGAAAAGACGAATCCGCGGCCAGTTCCGGAATGCAGCTAATTCCTGCCGGTGATGGATTCACCGTTATCTTGATGAAGTGACCGTGTTTATTGTCTGACGCCGAAAAGTGGCTGTCGGAATCTACATAACGCGGTAACAAGGGTGGTACCGCGAGAAAACCTTCTCGTCCCTTTTTGCGGACGGGAAGGTTTTTTTATTCAGATAAGGAGGGAAATATATATGAGAGCAAGTGAAATTCGCCGTAAATTTCTTGATTTCTTCGCTGAGAAAGGACACAAGATTGAACCAAGCGCATCGCTGATTCCTGTGGATGACCCGACCCTGTTATGGATTAACAGCGGAGTCGCTACGTTGAAAAAATATTTTGACGGACGGGTCAAACCGGATAATCCCCGAATTGTCAATTCCCAAAAATCGATCCGTACCAATGACATTGAAAATGTAGGTTATACAGCGCGGCATCACACTTTTTTCGAGATGCTGGGCAACTTTTCGGTAGGAGACTACTTTAAGGAAGAAGCGATTGTCTGGGCCTGGGAATTTTTGACCGATCCCCGATGGATGGGATTAAACCCGGACAGGTTGTCTGTGACCATCCATCCGGATGATGACGAAGCTTACCGGATCTGGAAAGAAAAAATCGGATTGCCGGATGAACGGATCATTCGCCTGGAACATAACTTTTGGGATATTGGAGAGGGGCCCAGCGGACCCAACACGGAAATTTTTTACGATCGCGGAGAATCCCTGTGCGACCCGAACGATCCCGAATGTTATCCGGGAGGGGAGAATGAACGGTATCTGGAAATCTGGAATCTTGTGTTTTCACAGTTTAACCACAATCCTGACGGTACGTATACCCCGTTGCCCAAGAAGAACATTGATACGGGCATGGGCCTGGAGCGGATGGCATCGGTCATGCAGGATGTTCCGACCAACTATGATACAGACCTGTTCCAGCCAATAATTCAGGCCACTTGTGAGAAGGCCGGTGTTGTTTACGGAAAAGAGGAAAATACAGATATCGCTTTGAAAGTAATTGCGGACCATGTACGAACGATTGTCTTTGCGGTAAGCGATGGGGCACTTCCGTCCAACGAAGGGCGCGGTTACGTCATTCGCCGTCTGTTGCGCCGAGCTGTTCGATATGGGCGCAAACTGGGAATCGAACGTCCGTTCCTGTACGAACTGACTCCGGTTGTAACGGAAATCATGAAAGACTATTATCCGGAACCGGTGGAAAAACGGGAATTTATTGAGCGCGTTATAAAAAATGAAGAGGAAAAATTCCTGGAAACATTGGCGGAAGGATTGCATATCCTTGAAGGGGTTATTGAAGAATTAAAAGCTAAAGGAAAACAGGAAATCAGCGGGCGTCAAGCTTTCAAGCTGTATGATACCTATGGCTTCCCGGTTGACTTGACCGAAGAAATTGCCCGCGAACAGGGGTTGGCTGTTGACCACAAAGGCTTTGAACAGGAAATGGAAAGACAGCGGGAACGTGCGCGACTGGCCCGGCAGGATGCTGACAGCATGCAGGTGCAAGGCGGTGCCCTTTCCGAATTGCAGGTTAAATCCGAATTTGTCGGTTACAGGAAAACGGAATGCGAGACGACTGTTGTTGCGCTGATTTGTGATAATCAGTCAGTCAAGGAACTGACAGAAGGTCAAAAAGGCTTGCTAATCCTGGCTGAAACCCCTTTTTATGCGCAAAGCGGCGGTCAGGTTGCCGATCAGGGAATGATTTCGTCTGATGGGAACAGACTCAGGGTTGTGGATGTACAGAAAGGACCGCGCGGCGAGCATGTCCACTCTGTGGAGGTGGAAAGTGGAACCATCCGTACAGGACAAAAAGTAAGAGCAGTGATTGATCAGCCGCAGCGTCAGGACACAGTCAAAAACCACACGGCTACCCATTTGTTGCATCAGGCTTTAAAAGATGTACTGGGCGATCATGTGAACCAGGCCGGCTCTCTGGTTGCTCCCAACCGGCTGCGGTTTGACTTTACCCATATCTCTGCGATGACACCTGAGGAAATCAGGCAAGTGGAACGATGTGTAAATGAACATATTTGGGAGAATACTAAGGTGGAAACCATGATCAAGCCCTTGGATGAAGCAAAGGCAATGGGTGCCATGGCGTTGTTTGGCGAAAAATATGGCGACATGGTACGGGTGGTGAAAGTTGGCAGCTACAGTCTGGAACTTTGCGGAGGAACCCATGTGGGAAGTACGGGTGAAATCGGTTTGTTCAAAATTGTGGGCGAAAGCGGGATCGGTTCAGGAATCCGTCGCATTGAAGCAGTCACAGGCCGGCACGCCTATCAGTTTGTTGAAGAACAGATGGGATGGCTGGCAGAGGCTTCCAGGCATCTGAAATCAAAACTGGAGGATGTCCCCGAACGGATCCGGCAATTGCAAAACCAGCTGAAAGAGCTGGAACGGGAAAATGAGTCGCTTACAGCCAGGTTAAATCACGCAGCCGCTTCGAAACTGGAAGATCAGGTTCAGGAAATTGCAGGGATTCCGGTTCTGACTGCACAGGTGGAAGCGGGAGGAATGGAGCAATTGCGTTTCATGCTGGATGATTTGCGACAACGGGTTGGCAGCGGTGTGATTGTGCTCGGAACCGTTTCCGGAGGGAAAGTATCAATTGTGGCATCGGTCTCGTCCGAATATGTAAACAAAGGACTACATGCCGGCAAACTGGTTAAAAAAGTTGCCGAAATATGTGGCGGCGGAGGCGGCGGCCGTCCGGACATGGCCCAGGCAGGAGGGAAAAAGCCGGAGCAATTGCCAGCTGCTCTGGCCGGAGTCGGCGATTGGATTGAACAGCAAATCAATTTGACAAACAAAGGATAATATCAGGCAAAAGGCGAAGAATTAAGAAAGCGGATCTTCCAACTAAGAGAGGTGTGATCATCCATGGATGAAACAATGAAGTTTAAATTTCATGGTGGGGATGATAACGACCCGAAAGAAATTCTGTTCCATGTTTATGAGGCCTTGAAGGAAAAAGGCTATAATCCGATCAATCAGATTGTAGGGTATCTCATTTCAGGAGATCCGGCTTATATTCCTCGCCATAAGAATGCGCGAACCCTGATTCGAAAAGTGGAACGTGATGAACTGGTTGAAGAACTGGTCAAGTATTATCTGGAATCGAAAAAATAGAAAGGTATCGAAGAAATGGACTCGGATGATTTTGCCTCAATGCATACAGATAATCAATCCCGGATTCTTGGTTTGGACATTGGAGATCGAAGAATTGGTGTGGCTGTCAGCGATTTGTTCGGGTGGACAGCCCAGGGAATAAAAGTAATTGATCGCAAGCAAAAGAATTGGTTGCAGGAACTGGATCAGATTGTGGAAGACTACCGGATAAAGGAATTTGTTGTCGGTTTGCCGCGCAATATGAATGGAACCATCGGGCCGCGCGGGGAAATGAGCAGGCAACTTGCTGAAGAGTTAAAGAATCGTTATGGCTGTCCTGTGCATCTCTGGGATGAACGTTTGTCAACCGTCGCGGCAGAACGAACACTGATTGATGCGGATCTTTCCCGCCGAAAACGGAAGAAAGTCGTCGATCAAATGGCTGCGACATGGATATTGCAAGGATTTTTAGACGCTTTGAGGAGGCAACCAAAATGACACATACGCACGAACCGGAATATTTGATGATACCCACGGAGGACGGGAAAGAGGAGAAATTTGAAATTCTGTATCTTTTTGATCATGATGAAACCGGGAAAAGCTATATTTTTGTAACACCGGCGGATGAAGTGGATCATGAAGAGCCTTATCAGGAAGTATTGGCTTTTCGTTATAAAGAAGATGATGATGGCAACCTGACTCTGGAAATGATTGAAGAAGAAAATGAGGAAGAATGGGACATGGTGGAAGAAGTATTCAACACACTGGTCAGTGAAATGGAAGAAGGGGATATCCCCAATGAACAGCAATAATCAGTTTTTCACCGGCGCAAGGGAAGTAAACATCTTGCGCCAGCAATTTCCTGATCAGACGGTATCGGTTCCCGGTGAAAACCCGGATGCAACATACCGTGTTATTAACGAAGTAGAGGTAAATGGACAACACTATGTCCTTCTGCAAAAGGATGGCGACCATCCGGATGATGTTCATTTGTTTCATGTTAACCAGGGTCGGATTGAGGAGATAGAGGATGAGCTGGAATGGGAAAATATAGCAGACGCAGTTGACGAAATGTTATATTTTCATGACTTTCAGTAAAAACGGGGTTGCACCCGTTTTCTTTTTGCCAATCTGTGCTAACATAAAATAAGGTTTCTTAAAATAGACAAGAGATTTAACCGAAAAAGGAGTCCACGTCTAATGAATTGGTTTTGGCGCATCTTCTTTACCATCGCGCTGCTGATTGGATGGGGAATTTTAGGCTATCTCTTCATGAGTTTTACCCTGGATTCGCCTAAAAGAACCGAACCGGTAGCGATAGAGATTCCTAAAAACACTTCATTAAAGCAAGTTGGAAAGCTTTTGGAAGAGAAAAAGCTGATTCGCCGGTCGTATTTATTCAGTTTTTATGTTTTTATGAAGGACAAGACCAACTTGCAGGCCGGGAATTATCTTATTTTACCAAATGAAGATATTGACAGCATGCTTGAGAAATTCGCCACAGGGAAAGAGAATGTGGTCACCGTGACCATCCCGGAGGGTTGGGATGCGACAAAAATCGCCAATCGCCTGGATCAGAAAAAAGAAGGATTTGATAAAGAGAAATTTCTGTCTTTATTGAACAATAAGGAACCAAAATATAACTTTGAGATGCAAATCGCCAAAAACGCCAATCGTCCCTACAAGCTGGAGGGTTACCTGTTTCCAAGTACATACGATTTTCCCAAAAATGCTTCAGAGGAAGAAATTATTAACATGATGCTGGCACAGTTTGCCAAGCGGGTGGAAAAGTTGCAGATCCGAAAGCAACTTGAAAGCGGCAGGCTGGCAGATTCTAACATGACTTTGGATAAACTGGTGACAGTTGCATCTCTGGTGGAAAGGGAAGGCAAGGCAAAGGAAGAATATCCTCGTATTGCCGGCGTCATTTATAATCGGTTAAAAAGTACAGATAATCAAAAATTAAGAATTGATGCTACCTTTTTGTATATTACCCAACTAAAGGAAGAATGGAAAAATGTTCCCTTTCACCAGCTGAAATACAGGGAACATCCATACAATACATACATTGTCAAAGGTTTGCCGCCCGGACCGATTGCAAATCCGGGAGAGCAGGCGTTGATGGCTGCTTTGAAACCAGAACATCACAAGTATGAATACTATGTAACCAAAGGTGATGGAACCGGAACTCACTATTTTGCGGAAACTTATTCGGAGCATACTCGGAATGTGAAATTGAGCAATACCAATCAACAACAACGAAAGAAAGAAAATTAGTCTTTATTGGGGAAGAGGGGCTCTTGTCTTGTGGAACCACAGGGCAAGAGCCCATTTATTTTCTCAAATCTGCAGAGTTGGAAGCAAAAGCGGTGTTAATGATTTGTGAAATGTTACACAATTTTGTCCAAGTAATAACATTTATCTGTCAAATGGCCCGCTTTTAAGGAATTCGTCTTATAATATATAGAGAGAGAAAAAGTTAACAATGTCAGTTGCCAATAGTTCATGTTGGCACAATTTGAAATGGGTCGTGTCGGTTTCAGATACCAAAGGGGGAAAAGTCCGGTAAAGACCCAAGGCAAAGTTGGCAGGAATTTTGTCAGACACTGTTTATGGATGTTGCAACCATTACGGATTCTGGAAAGCTGGTTTTTAATTGCAACCGGTTAAAGCATTGTTTTTGAATCAATTCCGGAAACAGGAGGATATGTGGAAATGGCTGTTGAAAACGCAATGACGTCAGAGTTCCTTCATTCTGCATATGGCGGCGAAAGTATGGCATATATGCGTTATTCCATCTGGAGTGACATTGCCGAAAAAGAAGGTTTTCCAAATGTAGCGAGATTGTTTCGTGCAATTGCCTATGCTGAACAGGTACACGCCAGCAACCACTTCAATGTCATCGGCGGAGATACCTCCGATGTTTCAGTAACGGCTGGCGGTGTTTTTGGCGTTGGTAAAACCGCAGATAATCTGCAAGGTGCGATCAATGGCGAACTTTATGAAGTCAATCAAATGTATCCAGTGTACCTGAACACAGCAGAACTTCAGAATGAGAAAGGTGCCAGACGCTCCTTCCATTTTGCCCTGGAAGCAGAAAAAATTCACGCAAAGCTTTTCCAGCAGGCGCTGGATGCTGTAAAAGCGGGAAAAGATTTGGAAGTGAAGAAAATCTATATTTGTCCTGTATGCGGGCATACCGTTCTTGATGCTGCACCAGACAAATGCCCGATCTGCGGAGTAAAGCAGGAAAAATATATTGAATTTTAATTTCCGCCAGATTTTGGGCAACTAAAAAAGGGGAATATCCGAAAGATCAAGGGACAGTCATAAAACGGGCTGTCCCTTTTGTTATCCTGATAGACAAGAGCAACCGGTTTTCAACTTTTTGCTATTATTGATACTTTGTTGTTTCCATCCAGCCAGTCTAGTCAGACAGCCGGGACCTGGGCAGCTTTTTAGCCTGTTACGGTTCATGAACCGCCGTAACAGGAAGAATCCTTGGAATCATTTGCCGGTATGCCTTTTTCACGAAAGATCAGCAACTCTTTCAAAAAAGGAAGTATACCCCGCCTTCATTCAGTCGATGCTGTGAAAGAACGGGGGGTAGAAAAGTGAAATACAAATGGAGAAGTATCGCTGTCAGTATCGTGATTGTTTTGTTATTTGCCGTGATTTTGGCTCGGCTTTATATGATTCAGGTTTCTTCAACACGTTCTTTTCAGATTGTTAATGAGCAGGTCGATCTGATTGCCATGGCACAAACCAGCCAAAACAGGGAAATCGTAATCCAAAGCGGCCGCGGATCTATCCTGGACCGGAATGGACAGCCTTTCGCAGGAGGGATGGACTGGCATTTGCTTGTTTTTCCACAAAGCGAAAAGCAATTTCGCCTCCATGCTGAAAAGTTCAGAAAAATTTCCGCGATCATCCGCTATCCCTACGAAGATTTTCGCCAACAATTGCTTCATTTGAAAGTACCTGCTATTTTATCCGGAATAAATGGAGAAAAAATTACGCTTTCTCCTTCGCAACGGGAGAAAATAGATGCATTGCGCATTCCCGGGATAATGGTGGTACAATCGGATCAGCGGATGACGTTGAACCAGCTGGCGGAGCAGGTGATCGGGCAAGTGGCTCGCAGTCCGTTGCTATTGAAAAAATGGCATTCCGACAAAATCGCAAACAACCACTGGCATCCGGAATCCTTAATCGGGATTTCCGGTTTGGAACAGGCATTTGAACCGTTCTTGCATGGTGAAGAAGAGCAGTTGCTGATTTATACCGCTGACAGGACCGGCAAACCGCTGAATGGCATGCAAATGAGCAGAAAAAATACAAACCGCGATAAAGAAGATCCGCCAAAAACACTTGTTACCACATTGGATAAAAAAATCCAGCAAAAGGTGGAAAAAATCCTGCGGGAAGAAAAAGTTGAAGACGGAGCGGTCGTTGTTCAGGAAATCAGATCAGGGGATATTTTGGCCATGGGAAGTGCGCCAAAAGGGTCGTCTGACCAAAAAGAACAGGATCCCTGGAAAAACAGGGCTGTCATGGAAGCGACTCCCGGATCCATTTTCAAGACAGTTGTTGCCGCCGCTGCCCTGGAACAAGGGCTGGTTAGAGAAGATACGGTTTTTCATTGTGACGGAAAACTGGATCATTATCACCTGAGTGATTCCAATCCGGACGGTCACGGGAAAATTACGTTTGGCGAAGCTTATGCCAAGTCCTGTAATATCGTTATGGGTACGGTTGCTAAAATATTGGGACCGGAAAAGCTGGAAAGCTACGCCAGACAACTGGGCCTTGCCCAAAAAGTTTTGTGGGACGGGAAAGTGTTCCATGATTCATCGTTTGCGCAATTGCCTGAGGAGCAGACCGGTTTGATCTTTGCATCAGAAACTGATAAAAAGGATGAAGGCGTCCTTGTACAAACGGGAATTGGCCAGCGGGATGTCCGCATGACACCGGTTCAGGCAGTCAACATGGTAACATCGCTTTTTCATCAGGGGAAAACGGTCGAACCCCGATTGGTAAAGGAGATTCAGGATGTTCAGGGCCGTACCGTATTTCGTTTCCCCAGGCAGACCATTGAAGGAGCAAAGCCGCTAAAATCAAGTACAGTCAAATCAATAAGGAAATTTATGGAGAAGGTAGTGGAAAGCGGAACGGCTGCTTCCGCCAGGCAAGCCAGATGGAAATTGGCTGGCAAGACAGGAACTGCCCAAATCGGGCCGAAAGGAGATATTTATAACAAATGGATGATTGGATTTGGTCCGTCTGATCATCCGCGTTATTCTGTTGCGGTGGTATTGCGGTCTGTTTCCGATGCGGATGACCCGAGAGCGATTCGAATTTTTGAAAATGTGATGAACGAATTGGCCGCATTGGAGAGCGCAAAACCAAAAAAATGAAGAAAAATTAGTCGCAATAATAGAAATCCAAGGATAAAAGCATAATTGCTCCACTCGAAGACGTGAATAAATATGACCGCTGTCAGATCTTCTTCCAGTTGTTTTGTTATTCCTGTCCGATTATGATATTAGTAGTATTGTAGGTTTAAATTAAAGGAGTAGAAATCATGAAAATCACCGTGAATTTGTCAAAGGCTGAACTTGATTTAATTGAAGAAGCTCTTTTGCAATATCAAAACCTTTTGCTCAAATCGAAAGATCAGGACGAAATGGTCAACGATGAGCTGAAATTGGCACGGCGTGTATTGGAAGAGTTTGGGATGGAAGGGCTTGAAGAAGAGGTGCAGGGGCAACAGCCACTGGAAAAAGCTTTGCCGATGCCGCCCGGCAACAATCAATACCCTGCTCCGCACAGTCATTATGCTTCTCCAAATCAGTATCATGGCCCAAATACATTTGTTGCTCCCAACCAATATCCATTTTCTCGTTAAATGGCTAAATAAGCGCCACTGATTTTGCAAATTCAGATGGCGCTTTACTTGTATGTTATATTCGATTGTCGCAACACATGTTATCATAGGGATGAATTAAAAAATCAGGCGGAATGGATGTTGGAGATTTATTGTCCGGACGGTCAGGCGATTGGAAATATGTGCTGTTTATATTAAAGGGAGATCTGAGATGAAAGAGAAAGAAATTGAAAATATCCTGAAAAACATGAAGTTTGGGGAACCGATTCATTTTTCGACGACAAACACGGATGAGCAAATTGAGGTTGAGAGAGTTTTGGTAGGTTTGGACGAGGGCTGGATGATCATTTTCCAGGGAGAACGAAAGGTGCTTAAAGACATGGATGATGCTGTAAATTTCTTGTCCAGACACTGGAATTTGAATCTGAAACACTGGATTCAGGGACAATACGAAGATTTGAATGAGATCATTGATTTAGGAGAATACTGAAGGGAGAGGATTGAGGATTTAACATGCCTCGATCCTTTTTATTAAAAAATGTTTAAAGATCAACAAATCCGGGTATATAAAAAAACTATGAAACTATGTACTTTCATTCACATAATATTTAGGAAGGATTGAAGCATGAAGAAATTTACTAATGTATTTATTATCTCTGTCATTATTTCGTTTCTGTTTATTATATGGGGAGTATTGGCACCCGATCACATAGCAAGGGTTATGACCTCCATTCAAGCTTTTCTGCAGGACAAGTTTGGCTGGTTTTACCTGTTTAGCACAACCGGTTTTTTGGCGTTGTGTTTTTTCCTGATTTTCAGTCGGTATGGGAAAATTCGGCTGGGTAAAGATACCGACCGTCCGGAATTTAGCAATATTACCTGGTTTGCAATGCTGTTCAGTGCAGGGATGGGGATCGGTCTTGTTTTCTGGGGAACTGCCGAACCATTGTCCCATCTGCATAATCCCATATTTGGAGAAGCCGGTTCACCTGAGGCCGCCAATGTTGCCATGCGTTATACTTTTTTTCATTGGGGACTGCATCCCTGGGGCATTTATTCCCTTCTGGCATTGGCCCTGGCCTATTTTAATTTCCGCAAGGGTGCTCCCGGTCTGATCAGTTATACATTTTATCCGCTGTTAAAAGAAAAAGTAAAAGGGCCGTTAGGCAAAACGATTGATATTATTGCTGTTTATGCGACAGTAATCGGTGTGGCCACTTCCCTGGGAATGGGCGCCATCCAGATCAGTGGCGGGCTTTCCTTTGTTACACCGTTGGAAAACAATTTTATAACCCAATTCGTAATTATCGTTACGGTTACGATCCTGTTTATTCTGTCGGCAACATCAGGATTGAACAAGGGGATCAAATATTTGAGCAATTTGAATATTTTGCTGGCAATCTTGTTGATGCTGTTTGTCCTGCTTACAGGACCAACCAAATTTATCATGAATCTGTTCACAACGACGCTCGGTTCCTATATTCAGGAACTGCCGCAAATGAGTTTTTATCTGGGGCCATTCAACCGGCAGGCCAATAACTGGATTCAGGACTGGACAATCTTTTACTGGGCATGGTGGATCGCCTGGGCCCCGTTTGTGGGGACGTTTATTGCCCGTATTTCCAGAGGGAGAACGATACGGGAGTTTGTGATCGGTGTCTTGCTGGTGCCGACCGTTTTTGGTGCATTCTGGTTTTCGGTATTGGGCGGAACAGGACTGCATATGGATATGTCTATGAATATCCCGCTGTTTGAGGTAATGAGTAATCGTGGAACGGAAACTGCCCTGTTTTCCATGCTGTCCCAATTGCCTTTGAGCATTATCATGATTATGCTGGCCGTTTTTCTGATCAGCAGCTTCTTTATTACATCTGCCGATTCTGCAACCTTTGTGTTGGGTATGCAATCCACAAACGGAAGTTTAAATCCGCCCAACTCAATCAAATGGATTTGGGGAGTCATTATCTCTTCATTTGCCGCCATTCTGCTTTACTCCGGCGGACTGGAAGGATTGCAGATGGCCTCTGTTATCGTTGCTTTTCCTTTTGCTTTCATCCTGATCGGAATTGCCTTTTCCCTGATCGAGGCTTTTCGCAAGGAAATGCCCAAAAGCAGGAAGGCAATGGCTGCCGAACCGGAAGCCAATTGAACTGGCTTATTAGAAAAACCGTTTCCATATCGATGTTGTTTTAAGTGGAAACGGCTTTTCCAGTCAAGTCAGATGCGGAGCAGGCAAAAAGGGCCTGCTCCATTTTATTTGCCTGAATTACCGGAATACAATTGTTTTATTATCATGAACAATGATTTGATCATTAATATGCCATTGAACAGCCCGTGCGAGAACAATCCGTTCCAGATCCCGTCCAATTCTCTTCAAATCCTCCACCATGTGCCGATGATTGACACGGCTGACATCCTGTTCAATAATAGGACCTTCATCCAGGTTTTCCGTTACATAGTGGGCGGTGGCGCCAATCAGCTTTACTCCGCGTGCAAAGGCCTGATGGTAAGGCTTTCCTCCAATAAAGGCAGGCAAAAACGAGTGGTGGATATTAATGATTTGATTGCGATAGCGATCTATGATTTTTCCGGGAATTATTTGCATATAGCGAGCAAGGATCAGGGTATCTGCCTGATGTTTTTCCAGCAGTTCAAGATGGATATCGGCAGCTTCCTCGCGGGTTTCTTTCGTAACCGGTACATGGTAATAGGGAATTCCGAGCGGAGAGACGATTGTCTCCATGTCCGGATGATTGGAAACGACCATGACAATGTCGGCATTCAGTTCCTTTATGTTCCAACGCCACAGAAGTTCCCGCAAAACATGATCTTCTCTGGATACAAAAATGGCCAGTTTTTTTCTTTCCAGCAGATGGGTCATACGCCAGGACATTTGGAATCGCTTGGCAACGGGCTCAAATTGTTGCCGCAGTTGATTAATGTGCCTGGCAAATTGATCCATGCAAAATTCAATACGCATAAAAAAGAAGCCGTCATGGGGATCAGATGAAAACTGGTCTGAGTTCAGGATATTGGCTCCGTGCTCATAAAGAAATTGCGTCACAGCAGCCACAATTCCCAGTCTTTCTGGACAAGAGATGATGAGTGTTCCCCGATTTGCTTCGATCGGTGCTGGTATGTCTGTGTGTGTTTTCATTTCGTGTCCGCTCCTTTAACAGTTCTCATGAATATTGTTTTTATTTAGTTATCTTATCTCTGCAAAGAAAAACAATCAATTTTAACTTTTATTTTTTTGCATATTTTTTTGATAAGCAGAGGATGTATGTAATATTCTTTTCAAGTCAGGTAAAAATGCAGTATAAGTCAATATTCGTCATAAACACAACAGATTGGCAGGAGGGAGGGGACTTGCTTCATCTTTAAAAATGGTGGAGAAGAAATTGCTTGCCGGGGGGAAACCGGTGACAGACATGGCATCCGGTTGAATAGCATCGACCGGTCGCAATGGATCTCCAAAAGTTGATCCAGTCCACCGGTAAAGCAAAAACTGTTTACAGATAGCGGGCTGTCCTGGTTTTGTGTAATGCCAAAATAATAACAAAGAAAATGGTAAATCATTCCTTTTGTTTGTTATTAATGCCAGTCTTCGATTCAATGGTTACAATAGGAATAGTTTTTTCGGCAGGATATTTTCTTTTTGATTCTTATGAATATCAGATTGCATCATGTCTGGAAACAGGAGAGGCAGCACCTGTTACCTGGCTGTTGCGTGTGGTTTCCAAATTTATAAATTAAAGAAAACAATTTATAAATGAAATATAAACAGTATAATGCAACTTCGCAAATGGATCAGAAGTCTATAGATATATTTTCGAGTGATGTTGGAGGCTGGGAAATGGAAGGACACCATTCATTGATTTCGGTAATGATCGTTGTAATTGCAGCTTTTATCGTGCCAATCGTCTTGCACCGTTTGAGATGGAAGACGATTCCGGTTGTTGTTGCGGAAATTCTGGTTGGTTTGGTACTGGGGAAAAGCGGTTTTGGGGTAATCGTTCAGGATACATGGCTGGAAATGTTATCAATGTTGGGGATTATCTTCCTGATGTTTTTAAGTGGACTGGAAATCGATTTTAATATGATTTTTCAAACCAGGCAAAGAAAAAGGGAGCAGCAAAATCCGCTTCTTATAGGAATGATCAGCTTTTTGAGCATTTTGCTCCTGTCGTTTGTGATCAGTTGGAGCCTTTATGCTGTGGAACTGGTGAACGAACCTTTTTTCCTGACTCTTATTATTTCTACCATCTCGTTAAGTGTTACTTTGCCCGTAGTGAAGGATACAGGAATTGCAAAACAGCCGCTGGGACAGTCCATTCTGGTAACGGCGGTCTTTGCCGATTTTGTAACCATGATTTTACTTGCCGTTTATGTAGCGCTTCGATCAGACAAAGGATTTTTCAGTGTGTTGCTGCTGTTGCTTTTCTTTGTTGTTTTCTTTGCTGTCTACCGCATCATCCGGGTTTTCAAGCCTGCCAATCTGACAGAAACGATTTCCAGGGAAACCATTTCCATCGGAACACGCGGTGTTTTTGCGCTTATTTTGTTTTTTGTCGCCTTGTCTGAAACAGTAGGAGCAGAAAACATACTGGGAGCCTTTCTGGCCGGGGTAATTGTTTCTCTGCTGGGGCCGAAAAAAGAATTTGTCAGCCAGATGAATGCGTTCGGGTTTGGTTTCCTGATTCCTATTTTCTTTGTGATGGTAGGGGCCAGGCTGGATTTGGTTTCTTTGGTGAAAGACACCCGTGCCCTGATCATGTTTCCGTTATTGTTGCTGGCTTTTGTTTTGTCCAAGGGTCTGGTTGTCATTATATTTCGCAAGTGGTTTTCATGGCGTGAATCGATCAGTTCCGGGATTTTGTTGACTTCCACAATCAGTCTGGTCATCGCGGCGGCGGCTGTGGGGATGGATTTGGGAATTATCAGCAATACCATGAACACGGCCCTGATCCTGGCAGCAGCCATTACCGTAATTGTTCCGCCTGTTCTTTTTCAACAGATCATGCCGGAAAATTCCGGGAAGACTCGTCCCCCATCGGTATCCCTGGTGGGAATTAATGCTGTCACGCTGACACTGGCCCATGATCTTGAGCGGGATGGCTATGACGTCCGCATATTTGGCGCGGACAAGTCCAACCTGGAAGAAGATAAACGCCCGTTTCCAATTATTCAGTTGCCGGCGCTGGATGAAGAATATCTGGCCAGGGAAAATGGATTTGCCAGTGATATCGTTGTTCTGTTTACGCCTCATGATAAAAAGAATGTGGAATTGGCCAAAGCTGCAAAAAATCAGGGAGTTGGGCGAATTATTGCCCGGGTGGAAGACCAGTCCTTGCAAAAATCCCTGAAAGATTTGGGGATTCAGCAAGTGTCGGCATTCTTTTCCAATAAAACCCTTGTAAAAGCATTGATCGAGTGCCCGTCCGTATTTGATCTGGTCACTCATGACACCAGCAATCTGATGGAGATCCCGCTGATCAATCATCGTTATCATTTGTCTCGGGTCCGGGATCTGACCTTTTGGGGGGATACCTTGATCGTTCGTATTTTTCGGCAGAACGAAATCATTTTTCCCCACGGTGATACGGTGCTGGAAGTAGGGGATCGCCTCCTGATCAGCGGAAGTCCGGATCACATTCACCAGTTACGGAAGATGCTGCAATAAAAAAGTTCAAACCACTTCCAATCATGGCATTGGAAGTGGTTTTTCAAATTAATCAAGGTTTACGGACCTGCCTGTTTGATATAAGTATCTGCCGGTGCCTCGGCAATAAACGGGCTCATTTTGCCCAGACAGTAAATACAGAGAGCGTGCATGGCGCGAGTGCAGGCTGTATAAAGAAGCTTGCGTTCATTTTCCCGGTTGAACTGTTTTTCTGATGCATCATATATGATAACAGCATCAAACTCGATACCTTTGGCCAGATAGACGGGAATGACCAATACTCCCGGTTTAAATTGAATGGTTTCTTTTTTGATCCATTGCACAGCAAAAGGCGCTTTCATTTTTAAAGCCTCAAAGACTGTTCTGCTTTCCCGGGCTGTTTTGCAAATGACGGCAATCGTTTTATGCCCGGCTTTTTTTAATGTTTCAATACGTCCAATTAACTGTTCATGAAGATCTTTCCGCCGGGTTACTTCAATGACTGTCGGTTTCTCGCCCGGTCGCTGGAACGGCTCGATCCTGTCCCTGTTTTCTGCAAGATAACGCGTAAACTGGATAATGGGACCAGTTGAACGATAACTGCGCCGAAGTTCAATCATTTCCGTCTGTTCATTTCCATAAAGGGAAGAAAGCATATTTAAATTGTTATTTACAGGGACATGGGCAAAGACAGCCTGGTTGAAATCGCCGAGAATCGTCATTTTGGAACGCGGATAGATCCGTTTGATGAAGTAGAATTGAAATGGAGAATAGTCCTGTGCTTCATCGATAAATACGTGCCGGATGGAAGTGTTTGTCCGGAGGCCTTCCAGCCGGGTTTTCAAAAACAGATAAGGGGCGGCATCTTCATAAAACAGCTCCCGTTGATCCAGTTTGGCTGCCGTTTGCCGGCAAATGGCGGGCCACTGTTCAGGAAGATCAACACTTCCAAGTTTGTTTTTGGCAAAGTCCGGATCGGCAAATATTTGTCGATACAGCATAAAACTGTCCAGATAGCGAAGCTTTTTTACAAACTGAACGGAATGTTTCAGCTGCTTTTGTACAACGATGCGGGCCAGAAGCTTCTGTTCCCGTTCAATATCATCAAAGGTTTCATTTGTGAAGTGTTTTTCCTTTTGCAGTTGCTGATCGACACGAATATAATCGCTTTTGTCCAGCCACTGGATTTCTTCTTCAACCCAGTGTTTTTTCTCTTCCCTTTTCGCCAATTGCTTCAGTTTCGCGACCAGCTGTTTGGTCAGCAATGAAATTCGGTCTGTAAGCGGGATAGAGGGATCAAGAGAAGCAAAATGTTGTTGGATTTCATCAACCGAAATGATTGTTCCATTACGGAAGGGAATATCCCGGAACTTCAGTGTCCCCCGTTCCAGGAAAGAAATATAACGATCCAGCAATTCCATGAACTTGCGGGAAGCTTTGTACCGGATTCCTTCTATTCGCGCTTCATAGCCCGGTTCATGGATGGCGGTCAAAGTATATTCGATTTGGGAAAAAGGATCTTCCAGGGCTAGCGTTTTTTCCAACCGGCGTTCCAGCAATTCCTGAAATGTGGTTTGTTGCATGTTTTCTTCTCCCAGTTCCGGAAGCACGGTGGAGACATAACGGTTAAACATCGGGTTTGGCGAAAACAGAAGGATATTTTCTGCTTTTAGCGTTTTGCGGTAACGGTACAGCAAATAGGCAATCCGTTGCAAAGCAGCTGACGTTTTTCCGCTTCCGGCTGCCCCCTGTACAACAACAAGATGACTGTGTTCATTGCGGATGATCCGGTTCTGTTCCTTTTGAATCGTTGCGACAATGCTTTTCATCCGGGAATCGGCTTGTTTTCCGAGTACCGCTTTCAGGAGTTCATCGCCGATCGTGATGCTGGTATCAAACAGGCTTTCAATCAAACCGTTGCGAATCATAAACTGGCGCTTGAGGTGAAGCACACCTTCAATTGTTCCATCCGGTGTCTGGTACTTCGCCGGACCGGGGGGATAATCATAATACAGGCTGGAAATCGGAGCACGCCAGTCATAGATGAGAAACTCGTCATTCTGCTCATCAATAAGCGAAGCAATTCCCAGATAGATTTGCTCTTTTTCTCCCCCTTTTTCCGTAAAGTCGATTCTTCCGAAGTAAGGGGAGTATTTAAGCTTTTTCAAGGTATCGATCTGTTTTTGCACAGACTGGTGCCTGCGCTCTCTTTCTGACAAGACTCTCGCCTGTTGGTTGATGCTGGCGACTGTTTCGTGTATTTCAACATCATTGGAAAAATTGACCCGTACATCTTCCCAAAAATTTCTCCGTATATCCATGATATCTGATCTGACTTTGCCGGTTTCCTGGTCAAGGAGCGCAAGACGCCTTTCAATTTCGCGGACAATGCGATCTACCCGTTTTTGTTCGATTTGCCATTCATTTTTGGGATGATTCATCATGTCACTCCTATAAATAAATATACTTGACAAGTGAGAATTCATTATTATATAATTATAATAGGGTTACTATGTTTAATATTATACTATTAAAGGGATAATTCATATTATACTCCGTTTTTCCTTAAAATGCAAGAAACAGAAAGCAAATCAAGCCAGCTGTCCAAAAAACAGCCGGCTTTTATTATGCTGTTGAACTGCTGATAAAAACAGGGTTTAAATACACTATAAATTCAGGATTACAATAATTATTGGAACAAAAATGATGAATGCCGCGATCGGTGCGCCAATCATGATGCTTATGACCAACAAGGGAAACTTCCATGGCCTGTAATCCAGGCACCACTCGTTAATGCGGTCAGCACCGTTTTTGATATGTTTTTTCCAGGTAAAGCCAATAAAAAAAAGAACGGAGAAATAAAAAGACATTATTATTATAAGTTTCAAATTCTCTGTTCCGTATTCCAATAAAGAATAGGTCAATCCAAATACAAACAAGGCTGTACAGTATAACAGCCTTTTCCCCAGGCTCAATTGGGTAACCCCCTCCAGATGTTTTCTGCTATCAATAATCTTTTGCGACATGTTTTTTAATTATACGGTTTTTTCCATTCCATTTAATAAAGTGAATCTCTTTGCATGTTTATTGTCACAGCAAGTGGAGAAAGAGGAACACTTCTTCTCTTCAACGACGGTTTCACCAGAGTCTGGCAACTTCTGAATATAATAACGTTATTTCAGAATGTTGTCAAAGATAACGATGTTGGGATTGTCCGGGGCAGACAGAAGGACGAATTATGGACTGGTTTTGGTATTGAAAAGGTTATATATAGAGATTGGCGATAATCCAAAGTTTGAAATGGTTATCGCTGTGTGAGCCGGTGCTGTTTCATAATACGACTC
>JBAVDL010000119.1:0-9860 GCA_049587175.1 Thermoactinomyces sp. | reverse complement strand
CCTGTTAGAATCAGTATACGTCAAGTAAATACAAGATTAAAGTGATATTTATCATATTTGTCAGTTTTAAACAAGAATATTTAGACTATTGCCGAGTAGAAGTTGTGTCTTTTTAATATAAAAGAGCATTTCCTATGCAGGAAATGCTCATGAATATGAAAAGTTGATGCAAAAGATTCAGCTACCGCTGCATGGAATGCTTTTTTGGAGCGACGGGTCCCAACGGAATTGCTGTTGCACCAGCTTTTGATACAGCGGATGGCTGCTCAACAACTCCTTATGCGTACCCTGGCCGGTAATGCGCCCCTCCTCCAGCACAATAATCTTGTCCGCTTCGACCACAGTTGACAACCGGTGGGCAATCACCAGTGTTGTCCGGTCTTTCATCAGATGGGTTAATGCTTCCTGCACCATTTGTTCCGAAGTCGAGTCCAGACTGGAAGTTGCCTCATCCAGCATCAGAATTCCGGGATTCCGTAACAGGGCCCGGGCAATCGCAATTCGTTGCCGCTGCCCTCCTGACAGTTTTGTTCCCCGCTCGCCCACATGGGTGTCATATCCCTGCGGCAATTCCCGGATAAATGTATCGGCATTGGCCAGTCTGGCTGCATGGATCACCTCTTCATCTGTTGCGTTCCGCTCCAGACCGTAACAGATATTTTCCCGAACGGTTCCATTGATCAAGGGGCTTTCCTGCGAGACATAACCAAACTGCTGGCGCCATTTTCGCAATAAAAAGCGGGAAACAGGTGTCTCTCCCAACCGGATTTCTCCTGCCGACGGCTGATAAAAACGCTCAATTAAAGAAAACAGTGTAGTTTTCCCGCTTCCGCTCGGTCCGACAATTGCCGTTACTTTGCCCGGTTCAGCAGTAAAACTTACATCTTTTAACACCCAGTCCCCTGAAGCATAGCGAAACGAGATTCCATCCACAACAATTGGCTGCCTGCAGTCAATCTCTGTTTCGGATCCGGGCTCCTCTTCTTCTGCATCCTGCAAAATCTGCTGCAGCCGTTCGGTTGCTCCCAATGCTTTTTGCAAACTGGTAAAAAAGTGGGACATTTGCACAAGCGGCATGACTGCCTGGAAAAGATAAAGCAAAAAGGCAACCAGTTCCCCGGCTGTCAGTACGCCGGTTGCTACGCGGTATCCTCCGTAACCGATTACCACCACCAGCATCAGCATCATCACAAAGGAAACCAGCGGTTGCAGCCAGGCATAGACTTTTGCCTCCTTCAGCCCATACTGGAACATGGAGTCAATCGCCTGTTCCCCTTGTTTCCGTTCAACCGGCTCCGCCGTATAGGACTTGACCAGACGAATCTCGCCAATCGCCTGGGTTAGCAGGCTGGTAAAGTCTGCAATCCGTTTCTGGAGATTTTTGGAGATGCCGTACATTCGCTTGCCCATCGGACGAATCACTGCAAACATCAGCGGAATCGCAACAAACATGAGCAGCGTCATCGACCAGTCCAGATAAAAGAGAAGAAAGAGGGCACCGATCACATTGATGATTCCGGTAAACAGCTGTATCATCTGTTGCGAAACGAGCTGTTTTAAAATAACTGTATCGTTATTGATTCGGCTGACCAGATCCCCTGAATCGTGTTCATCAAAGTAGGAAACAGGAAGCCGGAGCGCCTTGTTCCACAATCTTTTCCGCAAACTGGCAACTGTTTTTTCACCCAAAAAGCCCAGAAAATAGGTGGAAATTCCACTGGTGACGGCTTGCAACACAAACGCGCCAAACAGCAGGATAAAAACTGTAACATTCAGATTCCCCAAGGTTAATGCATCTACCGTTCCTTTGGTAAACCAGGGAACCATCAGTCCGGCCAGGGCTTCAACCAGGCTGAACAGGACAACCAGCACGATAATTTTTTTCGGCAAATTGGCTTCCCGAATAAATTCCAGGAGAGGCTTTATATTCATTCTGGATACGGAAGGAGCTTGTTGCACACTCTTCACCGGTTTCATCTACATCCCTCATTAAATTTGATAGTCGCCTTTCCATTATAAACGATTTGCCTCTCTTGCGGATAAAAAAGCATCTTCCCTTACAGGTAAAGATGCCTTGAATTACTTGTTTTATTTTGCTGCATAGGCTGCAAGCATCCAGAGATGTTTTTCCAATTTTGCTCCCAACCCGATAAATAGATCGGCAGTAGCATCATCACCAACGCTTTCTGCCGCCTTGATCGCTTCTTTTGATTCCTGGGCAATGGTCCGGAAATCCTCTATCACCTGCTGCACCATTTGCTCTGCCGTTTCATTTCCAACCGCCTCCTGAATCGTTGCCTGATTCAGATATTCCCTCATCGTGCTGCTCGGGATTCCCCCGATCGTCAGCAACCGTTCTGCAATCTGATCAAGAGCTGACGCGGCTTCATTGTAATATTCCTCAAATTTCTGATGAAGTTCGAAAAACTGATCTCCCTTTACAAACCAATGGTAATGGTGCAGCTTGAAATAGAGAACACTCCAGTTGGCCAATTGCCGATTCAGTATCGTTTGCAAATCCTGTGGCATTAATCTCCCTCTTCTCTGTGCAGTTTCTTGCCCCTATTTTTTCCAATACCTTTCTGCTCATACATCTTTTTTACAAAACCGGCAAACTTCCAGTCTTTTCGTAAAAGGAAAGCACTTTCCTCCCCGGGAGAAAAGTGCCTGGTTCCTGATCTTATTTTGCTGTATAGGCTGTCAACATCCAGATATGTTTTTCCAGTTTTCCAACAAGGCCGGTAAACAGGTCAGCCGTTGCAGTATCTCCTTTACTTTCAGCTGCTTTAACCGTTGCTTTTGCTTCTTCCAAAATCGCTTTAAAGTCCTCGATTACCTGTTGTACCATCTGTTCTGCTGTTTCATTGCCTGCTGCTTCCTTAATTGTTGCCTGATCAAGAAATTCCCTCATGGTACTGATCGGGGAACCTCCTCTGGCCAACAGGAATTCTGCAATCTCGTCTACATAAGACGCGGCCTCATTGTAAAATTCCTCAAATTTCTGATGAAGTTCGAAAAACTGGTTTCCCTTCACAAACCAATGATAATGGTGCAGCTTGAAATAGAGAACACTCCAGTTGGCCAAATGTCGATTCAATTCTTTTTGCAAATCCTGTTGCACGTTCGTCAACCTCCATTTCCATGAGATTTTGCCCCTCTTTACCCAAATGGTCTGCTCATGTATGCATTTATATAAAGAGGTACAAAGTTCCAACAGCTATTATTTATTCTAGCACTAAAAAATGAGTCTTTTTATGCAAATCCATCTTTGACTTTTGAATTTTTTATAAAAAATATAGCAATAAACATTTATATTTTTATATGATTACCTGAACAATCAGCCAAATATAAAGCAAACACATGTTGCAACTCTGATTTCACGTCTGTTTCAATATCTGGACATTTTCCGGCAAAAAAGTTATAATGATATTTAGCTGTTGATAATTATGCGCCCGTAGCTCAGCAGGATAGAGCAACGGTTTCCTAAACCGTGTGTCGGAGGTTCGAATCCTCTCGGGCGCGCCAACCATTAAGTCCATCCAAAAGGAAGTCGCCCTGCAGTTGGGCGGCTTCCTTTACTTTCTTTTTGATTTGGGTATTTCGTTCATTATCCTCTCCAAGATGTACCGGTTCTCCTTAAGCCCGCACCAACAATAAAAATCGATATAACCTGTTAAAGTCCGTTATGAACCAAATTTCCATTTCAGTAGTCGTCTCAATCACCGTTTTTATTTTATTTCAGGTTGCCTGACTTGCAACAGTTCATAAAAAACTTCGATCATCCCCATAAGATCAATTTCTTCATCGATATAATGCTGCATGTGAAACCCGTTAAACAGGGCCATCGCCGTTGTCGCCAGTATCTCTGCATCCAGCGGACTGCCAATAATTCCTTCTTTTTGCATGACTTCAAACAGCCGCGTCAGGTCTTGCCGCCACTCTTTCATCTGTGTAGCCAACAGCTGTTGCACTTGCGGAAGGTAGCGGCAGGTCATCGCAGAATGGAGCAGGACAGCGGAAAAACCTTTCTCATATGTCCTGGCCACCATATCCGTCGAAGCCTTGAAAAATCCGTCCAGCAAATTTTGGTTTTCCTGACCGATTAGCTCCTGCAATTCCTTGAAATAAAAACTGATTCCATCCTGAAGCACTTTTATCAAAAACTCTTCCTTCGTCTTGAAGTGCGCATAAAAAGCGCCTTTGGACATTCCCGCTTCCTTTACAATCTGGTCTACACTTGTATTGCTGTAACCATATTTGGCAAACAACCTGATTCCGGAATCAATCAGTTTCTGGATGGTTCGTTCGGACATTTCCTGGTGTTTCATGTATTTATCCCCTTTTAAAATAATTTCTGAATCTTTTAATTTAATTATATCATTATTTAGAATATAAAAATACCAATTAGTCGGTTTTTTATGATTGCTTGGCAAGCAACTGGTCTGATTAATATAAAATCATAATCGGATTCAGCTGCACAGTCCAGTATTTTTCAAGAAAATATCCCGCTGGCCAAGGAACATATCCCCAGTTAATCTTCCTCAATAATGGCAACCGGACGAACCCAACCGGCACTGGCTTTTTCAATTTTCACCGGAAAACAGACAACTTTAAAGCCGAAAGGGACAGGGATTTGCTCCAGGTTTGCCAATTTTTCTATTTGACAATACTCCATTTCCTTGCCTACGAAATGTGCTGCCCAAACAGGTTTTCCACTGGAACGATACGCTTTGGCCTGTACATCCAGAGGCGAATCCCATCCCCAGCCATCTGTGCCGACCACTTTGATTCCCTGCTCAAGCAACCATCTGGTTGCCTCGGCAGATGCTCCGACATGGATGGAGGCATAATCCTTTTGATATATTTTCTTGTCTGCGTCACATCGAATCAGAACAATATCATACGGTTTAAGGGTATAATTCATTTCCTGCAGCTTTTCTTTCAGATCTTCAACCGTAAATTCATAGCCTGGCAGCCTGTCTGTAAAATCTAACAGCACACCATCTCCGTAAAACCATTCCAGTGGCATCTCATCGATGGTCCGGGCCGGTTTCCCATCTGTCCGTTCGCCATAATGCCATGGTGCATCCACATGGGTACCCGTATGGGTATTCAGAACAACCTCTTCCGTTGCCCATGCCTTGGCGTCAGGAAAAGCGGAAGCAGGTATATCCAGTATTCGGGAAGCCTGCATTGCTCCTTCGGCATGGCTGAAGTACCTGATTGATGCCGGGGTTGGCTCCTTAAGCCTGGGGCTGATTGGCACACTCAGATCAATAAATCTTCTTCCCACCATTCATCTCTCCTGTTTATGGAACTTGTTTTATCTATCAAATCTGGAGAACTTATTAATCGTGTCAATGAAGTCAAGCTGTTCCTTTTCCAGTCTTTAAATAACTGTTCCCTGTTTTTTGAGTATTGTGACTATATATTGGAAACCAATGCTTTTTCCAGCTTACAGAGATATATTTTCATTATAATTTATCCGTTTTCATAATTCACCCGTTTTATCCGGAAACCTCCCGGGAAAGCCTGGCCCCAAAATGAGAAACCGCTGCGTCCCTGTATATCACGGGAGAGCAGCGGTTCATGAGTTTATCAAAATAAGGCATCAAGCGGAGACTTCTTTTTTTCGGTTCATCCACCAATAAATCGGCAGGCCGGCCAGGGTAATGGCGATGGTAATCAGGGCCCCTTCCGGATCATGTGTCAACATGCTGAACACAACGAACAGGGAACCGATTATGGACAAAACAGGAGTTACTGGATAAAACGGGACACGATAGTTTTCTTTTTGTTTGATCCATTCCGGTTTCCGTTTGCGCAACAGGAAAACAGCAATAAATGCCTGAATATAAAAGATAAAAATGGCAAAGATGGCGATCTCCGACAAACGGTCGGGGTTGCTTAATACCATAAACAGGATGGCCAGCACAATTTGAAAGGCGATCGCCCAGATCGGGGTGCCAAATTTTTCATGAACACGGGATAAAAAGCCGGCACCCGGCAACAAACGATCATTGGCCATGGCAAAGGAAATGCGGGGGTAACTCAAAATTTTTCCGTTCAAACCGCCAAAGATTGAAATTATAATCCCAATGCTGATGATCTGGTGTCCCGCTTCACCAAACAGCATTCCAGCTGCCGTCCCTGCAGCATTTTCCCCCAATACCTGGATCTGGCTGGCTGGCATCACATGGATCAGGGCCATATTGACAGCCAGATAGGAAACAATGATTATCAGCAAACCGATGCTGATCGCCTTGGGAAGAATTTTGGCCGGATTCCGCATCTCACCCGCTGCCGAAGCTGAGGCAATCCACCCATCATAAGCAAACATGGCAGCAAGCATAGCGGCCCCCAATCCTTCCTTGCTTCCTCCGGCGGAAGACGGGGAAAAAATTTCTCCCGAACCATACAACAGGCCAAAAACAGCAATGAGAACAATAGGCACCAGTTTGGCCAGGGTTGTAATGACCTGGATCATTCCACCGTATTTCACACCCAGACTGTTTATGACAGCCAGAAAGAGTACCGTGCCTGTGCCAATCCACAAATGCCAGGAATCCCCCAATCGGAAATAAGCGGCGACCAAAATACCGAAGTAAAGACCCATCGCACCGATCAATGCGGGCTGATAAACCACACTTTGCACCCAGCCGCTGATAAAGCCGGAGAACCTGCCATACACTTCTTCCAGATAAATATACAAGCCGCCTGTTTTGGGAATGCGGGCACAAAGCTCTGCAATGGTTAACCCTGCAGCAAGGGTCAGCAATCCCGTCAATAACCAGGCCAACAAGGCCATGGACGAATTTCCCCCGACATAATTGAGAACCGTCCCCGGTTTTACAAAGACGCCCGAACCGATCACAACACCAACCACCAGCGATATAGCCGGCCAGAAGCCCAAATCTCGTTTCAAGTTCTGCTCTTGGTTCTGCATTTTATCACCATTCTCTTTTTACATAAAATATCCTTTACATTATAACGCTAATACTTTAATTAAGTAAATTATTAATTAAAAAAAGAATGGTGTTATTTTGTGTAAAGATAACTATGTTTACAGGATTGGCGCCTGATGAAGCGGTCAGGCAGAATTCGTCTTTGTTCCGGTCATTTTGTCTGGAAACATCGGCACCAAAAAAAGCGGGCAAAGTTTCTGTCTTTCTGACAGCCCGCTTTTTTCTCAGGTACTTCACCTGTTTTATTGCTTCAACGATTTCTCTTCCTTTAGCCGGAAAGTCTGCCAAACAAAGTTTCTCATTTGATCACAACTTTATATCTTTTCATCCATTCATTCAGTTGCCACCAGTAGGCCAAAAGAGCTGGAACATTCATCAGCTGTCCAAACCAGGGCAGATGGAGCTGGGTTAAATCCTGATTCATAAAATTTTCCACTTCACGTCGGTCCAATACCTGAAACAACGGAGCCGAAGGTGTGTCCAGCAATTGCCGGATCTGCTTTTTCATCAACCGCAAATAGTCGGGATGGTGTGTTTTGGGATATGGGCTTTTCTTGCGTTCAACAATTTCCCTGGGCAGCAAATCTCTCAAAGCGTAACGCAACAGTCCTTTCTCCCGATTTCCGTATTTTTTAATTCTCCATGGAATATTCCAGACGTATTCAACCAAATGATGGTCACAAAACGGGACTCGCACTTCAAGCCCGCAAGCCATGCTCATCCGGTCTTTCCGGTCGAGAAGGGTTGGCATCCATCTTGTCAGATTTAAATAAAACATTTCCCGCATACGTGCTTCCACTGCGTTGTCCTCGGATAACCGGGGAACTTCGGACAAGGCTTCCTGGTAACGTGCTTCCACGTACTCCAATGGCCGGATCCGCTTTTTTATTTCCGGGGAAATAAAAGGAATCCGTTTGGCAACCAGGCGGGCCCAGGGGAATGTATCGGCATTTACCATTTCTTCCCGGTGAAACCAGGGATAGCCCCCAAAAACTTCATCCGCGCTTTCCCCCGACAAAACCACCTTTATTTCTTTTCTGATTTCTCTTGAAAAGAGCAGAAGCGAAGCATCCACATCTGCCATTCCCGGCAAATCACGGGCTTCCATTGCCTTGATCAGGCTATCAAACAACTCGAAGTTATCCAACATCACAACATGGTGTTCGGATTGAATCCGTTCAGCCATCAACTCTGCCCAGGGGGCATCGGAGTTGGGTTGAAATTCATTAACATGAAAATATTTGTCATTATCGATGTAATCGACAGAAAATGTATGCAGGGTTCCCCTCTGTTCCTCCTGAAATACCTTTGCCGCACAGGCAGAAATGGCACTTGAATCAAGTCCGCCGGAAAGCAACGTTCCAACAGGCACATCAGACACCAGCTGCCTTTTTACGGCATCCTCAAACAATTCCCGTACTTTGCCGGCTGTCGTTTCCAAATCATCCTCATGATGGCGGCTGGTCAATTCCCAGTAGGCTTCCGTCCTGATTCCGTCCCGGCCAAACTGCAAATAATGTCCCGGGCACAGCTCGTAAACATTCTTGAATATCCCGCAACCGGGCGTTCTGGCCGGCCCCATGACCAACAGTTCAGCCAGGCCCTGATCATCAATCACGGGTTCTACGGAAGGATGGGCCAGCAGGGATTTCAGTTCCGATCCAAACAGGAACGAATCCCCAACTTTTGTATAAAAGAGGGGTTTTACACCAATCCGGTCTCGTGCCATAAAGCAGGTTTGTCGCTGTTCATCCCAGATGGCAAAGGCAAAAATCCCGTTAAGATATCCGGGACATTCTTCCCCCCATTGGATATAAGCAGTAAGAATCAATTCCGTATCCGATCGGGTGGATAATGAATGGCCAAGGGACAGCAATTTTAGCCGAAGTTCCTCCATGTTGTATAGTTGCCCGTTATAAGTTATGACAAATTTCCGGCCATCCTTAATTTTAACCATGGGTTGCACGCCGCCTTCCGGATCAATCACGATCAGACGTTGATGTCCAAAAGCAGCATGTGGCGAAAACCAGGTTCCTTCCGCATCAGGGCCCCGGTTTGCAAGGGTACGATTCATCTGTTGGAGGATTTTCTTCTCCCGGGTTAAATCTTTTGTAAAATCAATCCATCCCGTAATTCCGCACACAGACTATCCCCATCCTTTCCTGGTCTGCTACCCACTACCCAAATAAGCATTTCTTTTATATTCTATGAAAAAGCCAATAAAAGGTGCCCAGGATAAACAATTTTTTGAATTAATCAAATATAATCTGTACTGTTTGAATTAGGAATTCCCTCCACCTTGTGGTATGATAAAATTCCCCTCTTTATAATTATTTTACAATGAAGGAGGGAACACAGTTGCTGTACAAATCTCTTGCAAGTCTGGGAATTGGGGCAGCATCTGTAGATACCCGCCTGAACCGGCAACCCTTTCATGCGGGTTCTCCGGTGGAGGGAATTGTTTTTATTCGCGGCGGGCAAACAGAACAACAGATTGACGACATTTATCTGTACCTGGTCATTCATTATTTAAAAAACGACAGAAAAATTTCCCATGTTCTGCAAAAATATCAATTGTCCAGGGCTTTTTCCATTCAAGCCAATCAAACCAAAGAGATTCCTTTTCAAATTGACTTGCCTCTTGTGACACCCATGTCAACAGGAAGTTACCCAATCTATTTGAAAACCGGTCTGGACATTAAAATGGCCATTGACCCTAGTGACCAGGACCTGATTGAAGTGCTTCCCCATCCTGTCGTCCAAAAATGTCTCAAGCAAGTGGAGGATTCAGAATTTATCCTGTACCAAATCTGTAACCTGTATGACCCTGAATCCAAACCGCATCCTTTCCGGCAAGTTTTCCAATTTCGCCCGACAGGAAGTTATCATGGATTT
>JBAVDL010000118.1:0-3202 GCA_049587175.1 Thermoactinomyces sp. | reverse complement strand
TTGATGAGCAGGTAAAAATCCGCGGTTACCGGATTGAGCCGGGGGAAGTAACCAGGTGTTTGCTGGAACATGCTTCTGTAAAGGAAGCGATCGTGACAGCCCGGCAAGACCTGTCAGGAGAACCTCAGCTATGCGCCTATTATGTGCCGTCAGCTCCATGTACTGTTGATGAACTGCGTCAACATTTGGGTAAAGAATTGCCCGATTACATGATCCCGGACCATTTTGTCCAGTTGGAGAAATTGCCTTTGACAGCCAATGGAAAAGTTGACAAAAAAGCGCTGCCGGTTCCCGATTCTGATGTAAAGGCGAACTATATGCCACCAGCCAACCCGATCGAAGAGAAATTGGAAGAAATCTGGAAAAATGTATTGGAGCAGGATTCGTTCGGAAGGGAAGACAACTTTTTTGACAGAGGGGGAAATTCCCTGAAAGGGATGATTCTTTCTTCGCAAATCCACAAGCATATGAATGTTGATTTGCCATTAAGGGAGATCTTTGCCCGTCCAACCATTCGTGAGCAGGCTGCCTATATTCAGCAAAAAGAATCTGTGCGATATACCAAAATTCCTGTGGCGCCGCCACAAGAGTACTACCCGGTATCATCGGCCCAGAAAAGGTTATATATCGTTGGACAACTGGAAGGAATGGGTACAAGTTACAATATGCCTCATGTCTTTCATATTCATGGGGATTTGTCCATTCCAAACCTGGAAAAAGCTCTGCAGGCACTGGCTGAGCGCCATGAATCCTTGCGGACTTCGTTCCATTTGGTTGCAGGAGAATTAAAGCAAAAAATCCATCCGGAGGCAAAACTTCCACTTGAACGCTATCAGGCCCGGAATCAGTCGGAAATAAACCGGTTGATTGAGCAATTTATTCGTCCGTTTGATCTGAAGCAAGCCCCGCTGGTTCGGGCAGGACTGATTGAAACCGGCGAAAATCAGGAATATGTCCTGCTTATGGATCTGCATCACATCATTTCTGATGGTGTGTCGATGAACCTGTTATTCCAGGATTTGACAAGCTTGATGAAAGGGGAAGATTTGCCGCCGCTTGCCTTGCAGTACAAGGATTATGCGGTATGGCAGCAAAATGAGAGACAAACGGATTTGTGGAAACAGCACGAACAGTATTGGGTGGGTGAACTGTCTGGTGAACTGCCTGTACTGGATTTGCCGACGGATTATCCGCGTCCCGCTGTACAACAGTTTGACGGAAACCATCTTTCTTTTGAAATAGGTCCCGATTTGACCAGGCAATTGAAAAAACTGGTTGATGAACAGAATGTTACCTTGTACATGACCCTGTTGGCGGCGTACAATATCCTGCTGGCCAAATATACGGGCAAAGTAGATATTATTGTCGGTTCTCCGATTGCAGGCAGGTCTCATGCAGATCTGCAATCCATGACAGGGATGTTTGCCAATACCTTGGCAGTTCGAAACCGTCCCGAGCCGGATTTGTCGTTTACTGCCTTTTTGGAACAGGTGAAAAATCGTGTTTTGACGATGTATGAACATCAGGATTATCCGTTTGAAGAACTGGTGGAGAAACTGGATGCCGAACGGGATCTGAGCCGCAATCCGCTCTTTGACACCATGTTTGCCATGCAAAATATAAAGATGCCTGCGCTTGAACTTCCGGGCCTGAAAATTGAACAAGCAGAGTTTCCCTGGAAGAAATCCAAGTTTGACATGAGCTGGATGATTGCGGAAGCAGAAGCGGAAGAATCCCTGCAGGGAGTCGTGGAATACAGCACGCATTTGTTCAGGCCGGAAACAGTGCAAAGAATGATTCGTCATTTTATCCATATTGTGGAACAGATTGTGGAACAGCCCCGGATCCGGTTACAGGAGATTGAACTGGCGTCTCCGGAAGAGAAAAGGTTGCTGCTACAAAAATCTGATGGAATCAGGCTGGAATACCCGCGGGGGAAAACAATCCAGGCCTGGTTTGAAGAACAGGCAGCAGCAAGGCCGGAGCAGGCGGCTGCGGTCTGCGGGCAGGAACAGCTTTCCTACCGGGAACTGAATGAACGGGCCAACCGGCTGGCACATGTCTTGCGGATGAAGGGAATTGGAAAAGAGCAGATTGTGGGGATTCTGATGCCGGCTTCCATCGACATGCTGACAGCCATCCTGGGTGTGCTGAAAGCCGGGGCTGCTTATCTGCCAATCGACCCCGATTATCCGGCGGAACGGATTCAGTACATGCTGGAAGACAGCCGGGCAGCACTTTTGCTGACCAATGAGCAGGCAACGGTTCCTCCGGTTTCCACTGAAGAGTGGAACCTGAACCGGATGGTTTTCTACAGTGAACTTTCGCATAATCCGGCACCGGTCAATGAAGAGCATGATCTGGCATATGTGATCTATACCTCGGGATCAACGGGGAAACCCAAAGGCGTCATGGTTGAGCATGCTTCCCTGGTAAACCTGTGCCAGTGGCATGTGCATGCATTTGAAGTCACCCCGGCAGACCGGTGCACCAAATATGCCGGAGTCGGTTTTGACGCGTCCGTGTGGGAGATTTTCCCGACCTTGATGGCAGGCGCCACCCTTTATATTATCGAGGAAAACCTCCGATATGATCTGGACGCATTAAATGCGTATATGGAAGAACAGGGAATCACGATTGCCTTTTTGCCGACCCAGGTGGCAGAACAGTTTATGCAGCTGAAAAACAGCAGCCTGAGGACGCTGCTTGTGGGAGGCGACCGGTTGCAACGGGTTCTGCCGCAACGTTACAGGATCGTAAACAACTATGGGCCCACGGAAAACACAGTGGTGACCACAAGCACGGAGGTTCGGGCCGGGGAGCCGGTGACAATCGGCAAACCGATAGCCAACAACCGGGTTTATGTGCTGAATGAGCATCAGCAATTGCAGCCGGTGGGAATACCGGGAGAGCTGTGTGTAAGCGGGGACAGCCTGGCCCGGGGATATTTGCGCCGGCCGGAGCTGACAGAAGAAAAATTTGTGCCCGATCCGTTTGTGCCGGGGCAACGGATGTACAGAACCGGAGACTTGGTGCGGTGGCTGCCGGACGGGTCGCTTGAATTCCTGGGGCGGATTGATGAGCAGGTAAAAATCCGCGGTTACCGGATTGAGCCGGGGGAAGTAACCAGGTGTTTGCTGGAACATGCTTCTGTAAAGGAAGCGATCGTGACAGCCCGGCAAGACCTGTCAGGAGAACCTCA
>JBAVDL010000117.1:0-1788 GCA_049587175.1 Thermoactinomyces sp. | reverse complement strand
TCATCATCGGTTTCCCGTTCAACTGCGCATCCCTGAAAAAGGACAAATGGTTTAGTCCGTAACAGGTAATATCCAATTGTCCCTGCTGAACCCCTAATAGCTGTTCCAGTGTGCGGATGAAATGAGTCGGCCCGTCACAAATCCCGTATACGTTGTCATATCCGGCATCGCGCAAGGCCTGTGTAACTAGCCCCGACGGATTGGTGAAATTGAGGACAATGACGTTGGAATCAGCCCATTGTTCAATCTGTTTGCAGTAATCCAAAAGCACCGGGATCGAGCGAAGCGCCATGGCAAAACCGCCGACACCCGTCGTCTCCTGACCAACCACTCCATATTTTTGGGCCAATTTTTCATCCGTGCACCTGCCTTCATCCTGCCCCACCCTAAGGGTAGTGATCACGTAGTGGGCATCCTTGACCGCGCTTTTTACATCGGTCGTAACCCAAAAATGGATATCGGGATCAATGGCATTGACGACGTTCTTGGAGATACCTCCAAAAATCTGCAACTTGTCCGGATCATTATCCATAAAGACAATTTCGTTTACATTTAATTTCCTGGCATTCAGCGCCAATGACTTTGCCAATAACGGAGACCGGACGCCTCCTCCCCCCAGCACAACCATTTTCATGAATTATTCCCCCTCCCGAATTTGCAGAGTCTTGGTTACCAAATCATAGACCTCGATTGGATTCGATGCATGAATGATGCAATTTACAAGATGTCTATTGTTTGCGAGTTTAATCAGTTTCTCGACGGTATTCAATTGATGGCGGGTTTCCTTCAGGGCCAGCGTTATGATGACTGAAACCGGGACGGAATAACGATCATGAAAGTCGATTCCCTTTTCCAGGGTTACGACACTCAGCGCGTTTGCCATCACTCCATCCCCTGGCCCGGCGTGGGCCAATACGACTCCAGGGGCAACAGACATGTACGGACCATATTCCTCTAAATTTTGAATGATCTTCTCCCTGTAGGTCTCCTCAATAAACCCCTTCTCCAAAAGGATCCCCGCTCCAACGAAAATCGCTTCTTTCCAATTCGAAACCCTTTCACGAACTTTGATGTTTTCCTTTGAAAAGTTGAGTCGCAAGTTCCCCGTTTGAATAATCTCCTTTTCTCGATCATTTAACAATTCAAGCAAAATGCCATATTGAAGCTTGAATAAGTCCCTGATTTCGCAGGATTCCTGTATGACCTCTACCAGCCTTTCAACCTTAGCCACATGATTCTGTATATGTTTGTTCAGATTCAGATGAAGAGAACGGGCTAAGTTCTGTATATCCTCCTGAGTCAGGATGCTGTTGACCCGGATAACCTTGTTTTTATCCAAGTTGGGCATATCCACCGTGGTGATAACAAAATCGTAGTCCCTAATAATCGAGTCGTTGATCTCCCTGATCGGCAACGTATCAACCTGTTTGATGTTGAACAATTTCATGATGGACGCAGCCAAGTATTTAGAAATAGCCATTCCTTCAATACAGACGACTAGAATTCGGGGCGGTTCCATGTTTTTTGCCATTTTTTTCATCATGGTTGCAAAATAGATGGTTAAATAAGAAACTTCCTGATCATTGATGGTGATACCATATGCTTGTCCAATTTCCTGACACGCCTTTTTCACATTGGAAAAAAGTCTCCTGTGTTTATGTTTGATTTCAGCAAAAAGCGGGTTTTCCATTGTAATCCGAAACCGGATCCGATTCATCATGGGCACGATATGTTGCAACAGCATTTTCTTCAGTTCCGAGGTATGCTCCGAAAAACAGATCTGATAAC
>JBAVDL010000116.1:0-7904 GCA_049587175.1 Thermoactinomyces sp. | reverse complement strand
GAGTTTGATAATCAGGAAGTGCTGGATCCGTTGTCGGAGCCTTGTAATCCGGAAGTACCGGATCCGTTATTGGAGCTTTATAATCGGGAAGCGCCGGATCCGTTATTGGTGGTTTATAATCCGGAAGTATCGGATCGGGTGTCGCATGTACCTTTAAGAAGAATGGGAAAAATGGCGAAAATAACAGAATCAACATCATCGATAAAATAATGAGGGCTATCTTTCTCTTTGAATTTTTTATTTTCACGGTTGAACTCTCCCAATAACTCTGCTTTCCGTTCTTAAATAAATAAGGAGATGAAATAAACAGGCTAAATGTCTATATCTATGTATACTTCGGTTATTTAGCCTGTTGAATAGTATATTATTGATACTCCTTGATTTTTTTATTTGCCATTTCATCAATTCTGCTTTCCAACTCTTGATAATTATCCTCTAAAATCTTCTTTAAGTCTTGATATTTACTAGTTGAGAATTTTTCAAGCTCTGACTTACGCCAATTCAGATAAGAATCTACAGTTTGCCGATCCTCAAAACTTACCTTTTTCTTCTCTTCCAAGTAATCAAGAGCGTCTCTCATCCGTTTATTTTCTAATTGCACTTGCTTATCAAATTTACTAGCTGCAAACCCTACAAGTTTTCGTAGGGACTTTTCCTTTTCTGTCTTTTCATATGTTAAATCCAAACTGGCAGATGTACCCCAAGAAGTCCATTTTAACCACATGCGTGTATTTTGTGCATCCAAATACTGGCGCAGTTCCTCTGCACTGTTGGCAGTCTCAAATTTCCCGCCACCTGCCTCAGCTACTTGTTTCAATGCCTGCTGGCCAGCGTTATCTACATCAAAACCGATAATATTCACAATCGCTTTTATATCCGATTCATGTAGCTTCTTTGCTGCCTCAACCGGATCCCCACCGCAGGTCTCAATTCCATCACTGACGATATAGACAATGTTTTCGTTCTGACCGGCATTATATTTGCTCAAGTCTTTCTGTGCTTCCTGGATCGCCAGTGCAATCGGGGTATAACCAACTGGTTTCAGTTTGTTTAATGCCTGTTCAAACTGGTTTTGGTTGTATTTGGATAATGGATAGATTTCTTCTGTACTTTTGCAGGAAATCTCCTTATCTTTCCTTTGGTTGCTTCCCAGATGGCCATAAACCCGCAGAGACACATTGACTTGCTCCGGCAAAGCCTGAGCAAAACGCGACACGGCATACCTGGCGATCTCCATCTTTCTCTGCCCGTCTACATTCCCAGCCATACTGCCGCTCGCATCTACCAAAACGGAAACATTTACTTGCTTGCTTTTTTGCGAGTCATTGGGCTGATTGGGCTCAGTTGGTTGGCCCCCAGCAATGGTATAGGTTGTATCAAACTCTTCAACTTTTTTAACCAACGGGCGATAATCTTCTGCTAATAAGTACACCAGATTACGATAAGCTTCCGTTGGAGATAAACTGTCCGGCAATTGATCCAACTCGGCTTGCAGCCTCTTTTGATCATATTTATCGCCTGAAAAAACGCCTTGTTTCTCATCAAAAATCCCTTGTATATCTTCGCCAAATTTTATTTTTTCCGGTTTTGAATCTTCTTGGTTCTTAGTCGCCTCCTGACTTGCGTTACACGCTGTCAGCAACATCGCGACTATTATAAAACTGATAAAACCTGATTTCCACAACCTTTCCATCTGTATCCCTTCCCATATTTAAAAATATGACGGAAGAGGCATGGCTATATAAAACCACACCTCGGATCTTTCCAAATTATTAATTCTCAGGATTTTGTTGACTTTTATTTTCGGTAACTCCCTGAATCGTTTCAGTAACCTTCTTTGTAATTTCATCTTTAATTGTCTTCCCTGATTCACTATCCTTACTAAACACACCAATCAGCAAAGCGGCAAAGGCAGCTCCGGCAGCAATAATCAACACATACTCCAATGTGGGAGAGCCTTTTTTACTTTTGAAAATGTTTCTCATCATATTTCCTCCTCATTAAGTAAAAAATCCATAAAGTCAATAAATGCTTACTACAATACTAATTCTTGTTTTACTAAGCCACCTCCTTCAAAAGGTTATCGGTTAAAAACCACTGAAGATGTTGCGGGCAATAAAGTTGGTGTAAATAATGGCACTTAAGATCAGAAACATAATTGAAGGCGCAATAATCAAGCCGGTTACCAGTGAAATCTTGGGAGCCGCTTTTCCGGCCTCTTCTTTTGCTTTCTCTGATCTCATCCGGCGCATTTCCTGGGCTTGCAGAGCAAAAGTTTTCGCAACTGGTGTTCCCAGGTTATGCGCCTGAATCAATGATTGAATCAAGGCCTCCAATTCAGGGGAGTCTGTTCTTTTAAGCAAGGAACGGTAAGCAATTTCCCTTTGCACTCCAAACCGGATTTCCTGATTTAACCGTGCCAGTTCCTCACTCAACGGGCCGTCTGTAGTTTCCACATAATAAGCAACTGCATCATCCATGGACATCCCTGCCTGAAGGGTAATACTCATCATGTCGAGAAAATCAGGAAGTTCCAGTCGAATCTGTTGTTGTCTCTTTTTGGCGGTTAAGCGTACCAGATAAATCGGAGCCATATAACCCAAAAATGGGGAAAAGACAATTAAAAAGACAGCCAAGGGAAGGCCGAATAAGTACCAGAGAAAACCGAATACCGCACCGGCAATTAAACCGAGCAACTTCGCACCATGGATCCGCGCTACTGTTAATTGATAAGGATATCCGGCTTTAGTCAATGAATCTTCCAATTCCCGGTCATCACTAAGGATTTGAATTTTCCTTCCAGCAGGCGACAATTTATCCATCCATTGATGAAGAAATACCCTTTTGCTTCGTTTTTGTTTCATCACTTTCCATGGTGGGATAAAGTGATCCAGGTTGGAACGCACTTTTTCCAGTTCCATGCTGTAGGAGTAATAAAAAATCCCTGCCAAAAAAAGACTTGACCAGATACAAACAACAATAAAATAGAGCAACATTATAATCTACCCCTACACTTTGATGTCAGCAATTTTCTTAATTAATATAAAACCGATAATCTGCAAGACAATAAAAATCCCTAAAACAATCATTCCAAAAATAGACGAGAAAAACTCAATAAAACCATCCAGTATTTTACTCATTATAAAGACAACCAATAGTGACACGATCGGCAGCAAATAAGCCGAATAGCGGGATTGCGCCACGGTGGCGTCAATGGTCTTGTGAATAATTTTTCTTTCCTCCATCGTATTGGCCATTTCGCTTAACACTTTGGCCAAATCACCGCCGGCCCGGCGCTGGATAATCAAGGCGTTGACGAAGACCTGCAGATCACGGGACGGAACCCGTTCAAGCATTTCTTTCAATGATGTTTCCAGATTTCTTCCCAACTGCAATTCTTTTACCACAACTCCCAGTTCTTCTTTGATGGGACCATGCATCTCTCTTTCAACCAGTTCCAGCCCCTGAGGAATGGACAAACCGGCTCGCGCCGCACTGCTCAACAGGCGGCAGGCTTCAGACAGCTGCGCTTCAATTTTTCGGACATACAGAAATTTACGGGAGTTGATCAGCATTTTTGACCCAAAAGGCACAAGAATGGAAGCAATCAATAAACTGAGAAAAAACGGGGCGTCAAATCCCATAATCAATAAGAAAATCAACCCGATCTCTGCCAGCAAGAGGAGCGCCCCGTATTCCGACGGGCGCAAATTGATGCTGGCCCGTTTCAGCTCGGGTGCCAGTTTCTTTGCCCAGGATTGCTGGTCGAGCCGGTCGGCCAGGCGATCCGACCAGCTGATTTCTTCCCTGTTTCCTATATATTTTTCGAGAACCTGTGCTGTTTGTCTTTTGGCAGTTCGCATTTGCAGCCAGAAGTAAAAGGCAATCATGAAACAAAAAACAGCTGCTGCACCAAAAATGGCTATAATCATAAATGTTCCCTCCCTGGTGAAACAGGACGGAAAATGTCTTTCTCTACGCCGACACCATAGGCCTTAAGCCGGTCATAGCATTTGGGAATGGTGCCGGTGGCGCTGAAATAGCCTTCCACCTTTCCGTCAGGGGTAATGTTGGTTTGCACAAAGCGGAAAATATCGTTCATCCGGACTGATCCATCTTCTTTTTGCTCCATTTCGGAAATGGCCAGCATTTTCCGTTTCCCGTCCGGCAAGCGTCCGATTTGCACAATGTAGTCAACTGCTCCGATTATATATTGGCGAATCACTTCAGACGGAAGATCAAGCCCCGACATCATAACCATCCCTTCCAGGCGGTTCATTGCATCTGCAGGGGAATTGGCATGGACGGTGGTAATCGACCCTTCGTGTCCGGTATTCATTGCCTGGAGCATATCAAAAGCTTCCGCCCCCCGAACTTCTCCTACAATGATCCGGTCAGGACGCATCCGAAGCGCGTTTCGCACCAGCTGCCGGATAGTGACTTCCCCTTTTCCTTCGACGTTGGCCGGGCGTCCTTCCATTCCCACCACGTGATTATGGGGAATACGCAGTTCCGCCATATCCTCAATCGTAATAATCCGTTCATCATCAGGAATAAAGCAGGCCAGGGCATTCAACAGAGTCGTTTTCCCGCTGCCGGTTCCCCCGGATATGATAATATTCAATTTGGCGCGAACCAGGCTTGTCAAAAATCGCCCCATTTCCTCAGTCAAACTTTCATATGAGATTAAATCATCAAGGCGAATCGGTTCCTTGCGAAATTTCCGGATTGATACTACAGATCCCTTTAAACTGATGGGCGGAATCACTGCATTAACCCGGCTGCCATCAGGAAGGCGGGCATCCACCATAGGGGAACTTACGTCAATCCGCCGCCCGATCGGGGCGACAATCCGGTCGATAACATGACGAAGAGCTTCTTCATCGCGAAATTGAATATCTGTTTTATGCAGCTTTCCGTTTTTCTCATAAAATACTTCATATGGGCCATTAACCATAATTTCCGTAATTTCATCATCATTCAGCAAAGATTCCAGCGGCCCATATCCCACTGATTCGTTAATGATCCGGTTAATCACCCGGTTGCGTTCTTCTCCTGTCAGAACCACCTGCTCATCGGCCAGGTACCGGTTGACCAGACGATCCAGCGTAATGCGCAATTCGGATGAAGACATCCGGGTAAGTTTTTCCAGATCGGTTTCCCTTAGCAACCGTGCCTTGAAATGCTGGGCCAGTTCATTGACACGATTGCTGTTTGTTGACCTTTGCTGTTCATTTTTCTGTTTTATATGCTTTGTTAACCGCTTGTTCTGCGAAAAAATCGCCATAAGACCTCTCTCCCGGTGATTAATCATTTTAATCTACTGCACTGCATCCATATTACTCCCTACGTTGGGGGCTTTCAGAATCCGTATGCTTGCTGCCGTATTTTGCAGACTGACAAAATCAGCTGCCTGCTCCAGGGTCATTTCCAGGCCCAATCCGGTTACAGTCTGGTCTTTCTTTGCCAGGGATACAACCGGAATTCCCTGATACTTATAAATATGTCCGTTCCCGTTTCGATCAACATAAACAATGTCAACCCGGTCTCCATAATTAAAAACATCATCAAATCCTACGGTATCAGTGCGGTAAATCATCACCATCCGTTTATCGACAGAACTCAGTTCCATCTGCGGTTTGAGCATATTTGCAGTCAAGGTTTCCCCCTCCTGTAAAGAAACCAGGGAAACCAGATCACTGATTTTGTATTGTCTTCCTTCATATTCGATCATGTTCAAATCCGTCACCGCAGATTTCTGGACATATTGTTTTGGAACTTCCACCACTTCAAAATCATCGGGACTCAGTTTTTCCCGGGCTTTTATCCCGTCCTTGGCAACATAAACTGTTACAAAGTTCCCCAATCTCGCGTCAATGGCACTTACCTTCTGCATAAACAGGATTCCGGCCAACAGAGAAAGCATTAAGGCAATCACCAGAAACAATATCGCTCTTCTTTTTGCATCTTGCATATGTTCAAACACCTGCTTACAATTAGAGTTTTTTTATTCCCAAAACGGAAATTTCCAAATGTAGCACATCAACATAGCCACAAGAATAAAAGGTGCAAATGGAAACTCCGTTTTCCAGCCTATCTTTTTCCAACGCACCAGTTTCACAGCCCCCAGATACAGAGCTGCCAACAGATGGGAACCCAGATAGATTATTAAAAAGGGCTCGAAGCCAACGGCGAATCCCAACATTCCAAACAGTTTTACATCACCGCCGCCAATGGAACGTTCATTGGTAACAACGGCAATAACATACAAAACAAGGAAGGAAACAACTCCCGTCAAAAAATAATTCCACCAGGGTTCCGGTCGGTCAAAAAGGCGGACCAGAACAGCAGCTGCGATTCCAATAACGATAAAACGGTCATAGATCAACCGTTCTCTGAGATCTGTTACCGTAGCGCCAATTAAAAGACCAATCAGGATCCAATATAATACAGGTTCAAGTTCCACATCATCTCTTCCCTTGTCATTTGCTCCTGGTTTTGCCCAACATCACGCGGGCAAATTTTTGTACATCTTTGGCAAAAAGCGAAATATTCCGTTCATTGCGGGATGTTCGAAGCGGTTTGCCCCGGTTGACTGCCTGATCAATTTTTTTCAGATCATCACGAAACTCCCCGACGATTTCAAATGAGAACCGTTGCCGGATTTCCCTGGCCCCTATTTCGGAATCGCGATTAATACGATTTAACAGGATTTGCAATCGGTCTGTCGGATCTACACCAATTATGTTAAAAGCCCCCAGTACACGATTCAGAATACGCAAAGAAAGCGCATCCGGCGTTAACAAATAAAAGATTTTATCTGCCTCTTCCAGGGCCGTATAAGTCAGATTGGTCATTTCCGACGGTAAATCAACAAGTATGTAATCATAGTAGAGACGTGCAGCCCGAAGCAAACGTTCCACATGTTCTTCCGTAATTTGCTCCGCAATTTCCAGATCAGCCGGACTGGTCAACACCTCTACCTGGGAATAGGGTTCTACCACCGTAACACTGCGGATATGGTTATCGTTCAGCTCCTGCAAAACCGGGGTTAAATCATACAAATTGCGATTGCTTTCCAATTGAAGATACGTTTCCACACCCCCATACTGAAAGTTGAGATCCACCAGCAATACACTGGAACTGGATTCCAATTGCAATGACTGCGCCAGGGTAGAGGCAACCAGACTTTTCCCCGTCCCTCCTTTGCCGCTGTAAAAGGCAACCACTTGTCCCCGGCCCCACGTAAATTCGGCAAGTTCACGATTCCGGGCATTGTCTGCCTTCAGTGCCTTTACAGCACGGGACAATACATCCACAATTGCATTGATTTCATCCGGGAAAAACAGCACATCAAAAGCTCCTGCACGGCTGGCATCCCGTATGCGTATGGAATCCTTGGATTCTGTAAGGTAAATAATTTCAACATGGGTAACCTCTCTCAAGATGTATGGAATCAGTTGCATGCCAATTCCATCCACGCCTTCGTGCAACAGAACTATATCCGGCTGGATCCGGGAAATTTCCCGCCGTACTTCTGAGGCAAAAATATGAGTAATTTGCGAAAACTGATGATTAAGCCGTTCTTGCAAATCTGTTGCAATCGGTGCCTCTTCGGTGACAATCAAAACTTTGATGTCTGAATACATAAGTCCCGTACAGCCTCCTCTTTTTTCATTAAAGAAACCAAAAAACAAATCAAAATTAACAGAAATATCCCTTGAAATCCTGTACAGATACAACTATAAACCAGAATCAGAACCGTAACATCAAAACCGGATTTAACGAATTGACAAATTATAGACCATAGGGAAGATCCAGTAAGCAGTTAAAATTCAAAGCAATCATGGGTGATTGTAAAAAATTATACTTGTATCATTCCGGATTCACAACAGAATCAAAGA
>JBAVDL010000115.1:0-2623 GCA_049587175.1 Thermoactinomyces sp. | reverse complement strand
TCTGCGATTACCGCCCACAAGACTTATGAAGTGATTGCAATCAGTGCGGAAGTAAATCCTGATACAGGGGAAATTGTTCATCTTGATTGTACCTTGGCGACAGGTTTGGCAAGGCGTTTTGTAAGTGAATTGGCTATCGGTTACAAGTTGGGCAATGATATTGATGAACTGGTGGAACGTCTGGAAGCAAGATATTACGGAAGCGCTCGAAAGGCGCTTATTGCTGCGTTTAAAAGCATAAACGAAAAGTATCTGGAATGGAAAGTATCCCAACAACAGGGGTTGCCAGCAAGTTCTACCGTTCCAAAACATATCTGATAGATCATATATAATCGCCACTTTATTAGCAAGCAATCAGGCCACCCCTGACTGCAATATCAGCTAATAAGACCTGGCATATCCCTAACCATATTGATAGGGGATAGTCAGGTCTTTTTTATATATCTTTGGTTGTAGTTGTATATGTGTATTTGTTCACAAAGTTGGCACAGGTATATTTTCAAACATCCATGAGGGGGGATAGAAGTGACAGAAAATCGGATCCGGCGACCGGAGTTGCTGGAAAAGATTATGCCTGCAGCCGAGGCAGCCAGACTGATAAAAGATGGCATGAATGTGGGAACCAGCGGTTTTACCCCTGCGGGTTATCCCAAGGCTGTACCTCTGGCTCTGGCTGAACGGGCAAGGGAAGAGCCGTTAAAAATCAATCTGTGGACCGGAGCTTCTGTTGGTGATGAACTGGATGGTGCTTTGACCCGGGCCGGGGTAATTGGCAAAAGGATTCCTTACCAGACAAACAAATCTATTCGTGATGCGATTAACAAGGGAAAAGTGCAATATGTTGATTTGAATTTGAGCCAAATGCCCCAACAAGTCCGTTATGGCTTTTTCGGACATCTGGATATAGCCATTGTTGAAGCAGTAGCCATAACTCCGGAAGGCCATTTGATCCCCAGTACTTCTATCGGCAATACGCCTACTTTTGTAAAAATGGCCGACAAAGTCATTGTGGAGATCAATACCAGTCAACCTCTGGAACTGGAAGGTATGCACGATATCTACATTCCCGAAGATCCGCCCAATCGTCAACCAATCCCGCTGACACGGGTGGATGAGCGGATCGGAACACCATATATTCCGTGTGATCCGGACAAAATTGCAGCAATCGTCATAACCGATATACAGGATGACGTCAGACCATTGGTACCTGTAAATGAAATCAGCCAGCGGATGGCTGACCACCTGATCAATTTTCTTCATTCCGAAATCCAGCATGGACGCTTGCCGAAAGATCTGCTGCCGCTGCAATCCGGAGTAGGCAGTGTGGCCAATGCTGTTCTTGCCGGTATGGTTCACTCTGATTTCGATCGTCTGGAATTGTATTCCGAGGTGATTCAGGATTCTGTCCTGGATCTTCTGGATGCCGGCAAACTCCGGTTTGCATCCGGTACTTCCCTGACATTATCCGAAGAAGGTCTGAAACGATTCAAAGAAAACATCGAGAGATATCGTGAAAGGATTATTCTCAGGCCCCAGGAAATGAGCAACAATCCGGAAATCGCCCGCCGTTTGGGCGTAATCGCCATGAATACCGCTATGGAAGCAGATATATATGGAAATATCAACTCCACCCATGTCATGGGGTCACGGATGATGAACGGTATTGGCGGTTCCAGTGATTTTGCCAGTTCCGCCTACCTGACTATCTTTACCACCGCTTCAACAGCGCGTGATGGTTCCATTTCCTGTGTGGTTCCCATGGTTTCCCACGTCGATCATACCGAACACAATGTCCATGTAATTATCACCGAATGGGGAGTTGCAGATCTGCGCAACAAGAGTCCCCTGGAGCGTGCCAGATTGATTATAAATAATTGTGCGCACCCCGATTATCGTCCCTTGCTGCAGGATTACCTTGAAAAAGCTTTGCGAAATGGAGGCCATACACCCCATTATCTGCCGGAAGCCCTTTCCTGGCATATTCGCTTTCAGGTAACTGGCAGCATGATGCCAAGAGGAGGTTTAGAACATGGCGAAAACTGATGATATACAGTCCATTTTGGAAGCCAAAAACAATTGGGAAAAAGAAACAGTGCAAAAAACGATCAGCAAATATCCGGAACGGCATCCGGACTTTATGACCATATCCGGTGCACCAATAGAGCGTCTCTACACACCCCAGGATATTGAAGACCTGGATTACCTGGAAGACCTGGGCTTCCCTGGCGAATATCCCTACACTCGCGGTGTGCAGCCTACCATGTACCGCGGGCGGCTGTGGACTATGCGCCAGTATGCCGGTTTCGGGACAGCAGTTGAGTCCAACCAGCGTTACAAATACCTGTTATCACAGGGTCAGACCGGTTTGAGTGTTGCCTTTGATTTGCCAACCCAGATTGGCTATGACTCGGACCATCCCCTGGCACAAGGCGAAATTGGTAAAGTTGGTGTAGCCATCGACTCCCTTGCGGATATGGAGACTCTTTTTGACCAGATCCCCCTGGGCAAGGTCAGCACATCAATGACCATCAACGCACCTGCAGGCGTGTTACTGGCAATGTATATCGCCTGTGCGGAAAAACAGGGATTTGACAAATCTCAAATCAACGGTACCATTCAAAAC
>JBAVDL010000114.1:0-22508 GCA_049587175.1 Thermoactinomyces sp. | reverse complement strand
TGTAATAATTGTCAATCGCGAAAAAGGTTCTGGAGCAAGGGTACTGCTGGACGAACAACTAAGAGTAAATGGTATCTCTGCAAATTCAATAAAAGGATATGAAAATGAATTGACAAGCCACTTTTCCGTAGCTTCTGCTGTGGCCAGCGGACAGGCTGATGCAGGAGTAGGAATAGAAAACGTTGCCAAAATGGTTAATGTAGATTTTATACCATTAATTAAAGAACAATATGATTTGGTTATTCTGAAAACAAGTAATAACCCAGAATTAGTCAATGTAATTAAAAAAGCCGTCTGTTCCAAAGAATTTCGCTCTCAACTGGAACAATTAAATGGTTATGATCTTAGTTTTACTGGAAAGATTATATATGAATCATTTTGAGGAAGACTCCGCTATTGACACTCTAATAAACCAACTTAAGCCAGATTTCTCATTTGCAATGCCGGAAATTTGGCTTTTTTAATTGGAGATCCCCTCTGGTGTCCTTTACCGGCACCACTGATGCTGAATTTCCGTCAGTCTTGATCCAATATTTTTATTTTACTATGCGATCAAACTTTAAGGAGGGCGACAGCTTGACCATAATAAAACCAAAATCCCTGAATCACGGCGATATGGTTGGCATGATTGCTCCGGCCAGTCCGGTCAGCGAAGAAAAAATCGAAAAGGCAATGGAATTTTTGTGCAGCCTGGGATATCGGGTCAAGTTGGGAAAGTCGGCCAGAAAAGAGTATGGCTACCTTGCCGGCAATGATCAGGAACGGGTCGAAGATCTTGAACAAATGTTTCTCGATCCTGAAGTAAAAGTGATTTTCTGTCTAAGAGGGGGATATGGAAGCACCCGCCTTTTGGACAGGATTGATTATGAAATGATTCACGGCCATCCGAAGATATTCGTCGGCTATAGCGATATTACCGCTTTGCATATCGCTATCCACCAGTTTGCCGGGCTTGTTACTTTCCACGGGCCAATGGCGGCAGAATTGACAGACCGAAATAAGGATAGGAGTTGGCCTGTTTTGCAGGCCGTGTGTTCAGGTGTCGACCAACCCTGTTATCGGGGGAACAAAAGGTTTGTCCCGATTGTACCCGGTACGGCAGAGGGAGTGTTGACAGGTGGAAACCTGAGCTTGTTGTGCTCCACGTTAGGTACTCCCTTTGAAATAGATACAAGAGACCGAGTCTTGTTTATTGAAGAGGTGGATGAAGAAGTCTACAAGATTGACAGAATGCTCACACAACTCAGGCTGGCAGGGAAGCTGGATCAGGCGAAAGGAATTATCCTGACAGATTTTCGCCTCCCCGATACATCAAAAAACAAACCTGTAATTTCCTTGCTGGAAATGATTCGCAATTTGCTTGCTCCTCTGAAAATCCCCTGTTTTTACGGATTGAGCGCCGGTCACTGCCGGCCCAATTTCACTTTGCCGATCGGAGCCAGAGTGAGAATGGATGCCAGACGGGGACTGCTTCATGTGCTGGAAACCGTCGTTTCATAAGTTAAGGTCAGCCAGTTGAATGTTAAACAGTTTTTCAATAAGAACCGGGAGCTCCTGTTCGCTCACTTCTCTTTTGTCGTGATGGGATGGGGTCACCTGAACCAGTTTTCGATCGATTAGAGAAATCCGACCGTTTGCAGTTACTCTGGATAAAAAATAAGTCTTGTTAAATTCAGAGCGGGGAGATGTCTCAATCAAATGGCATGGAAGGATAAAATCCTGCAATGTTTTCTTTTCTTCCTGAAAACGATACAAATAATGCCAATCACGGGTTGAATCTTTCTTCTCCAGATAGAGCCAATGTCTGATTCTGATAATTCGGTATTCTCCCATGAGGTCCCGCGCCGGTCTTCCTGACATGGGTACAGGCGTTCGCGGAGCATTTCCGCCAAAACCAACATCAACCAGATAATCTTCTCCATCGATACGGACAATATTGGCCAAATGCGTATCTTTCATGCCCCATTCTCCGTTTGAAAAGACGGTTGCCGCAATCATTTTTGTCTCATATCCCAATTCTTTCAACAAAGAATGAAATAATCCATTTAGCTCAAAGCAAACCCCACCACGCCCTTGCACAACGATTTTCCGGAAAAGAGGTTCCACTTGCAAGCGAATGGGGCGATGATGAACAATGTCCAGGTTTTCAAAATGAACAGACTGCAAGTGCTGTTTGATCAAAAGGGCCAGATTGGGAAAATTTGGCGCAAGTGGGGATGGAACATCGATTCGTTTGAGATACTGGTAAATATTCATCCTGATCACCTTCGCTTTTTTATCGCAACCCTATTGTATCGAAAAAAGATTTTTTATGTGATAATGAAAACGATCAGTCTACATAGGAGGGTTAAAATGAAGGATCATGACAAATTTCAGGCTTTGATTGTCGACCGGGAGCAAGGGGAAGTCTCTTATTCTTTTAAAAAGTTGTCTTTTCAGGATTTGCCTGCGGAAGATGTCCTTATTCGAGTTCATTATTCCAGCCTTAATTACAAAGATGGGTTGGCTGTTTTAAACCGGGGCAAAATCGTGCGCAAATATCCAATGGTTCCCGGAATCGATCTGGCTGGCACCGTAGAAAAATCAAAAAATCCGGCATATCATCCCGGTGATAAAGTTATTTTAACAGGCTGGGAAACAGGCGAAAAACATTGGGGCGGTTATGCCGAATATGCTGCCGCCAAGGCAGAATGGCTTGTTCCGCTTCCAGGCGGGCTTGGCATGAAACATGCCATGAGCATTGGAACTGCCGGCCTGACGGCGATGCTGGCTGTTATGTCACTGGAAAAACACGGAGTCAATCACGAAAAACCGATTTTGGTCACAGGCGCTTCCGGCGGGGTAGGAAGTTTGGCTGTAGCCATCCTGTCCAGGCTTGGCTATCAGGTCGTCGCATCAACAGGCAGCCAAAACGCCCATTCCTTTTTGAAAGATCTGGGGGCAACAGAGATCATTGACAGGCAGGAATTGTCAGAAAACCCGCGTCCGCTTCAGTCGCAACGCTGGGGGGGAGCAGTTGATGTAGTTGGAGGAAACACGTTATCCAATGTGCTCAGCGGGATCAGCTACTATGGAACTGTAGCCTCCTGCGGTTTGGCAGGCGACAACAAATTAAACGCAACCGTTTATCCCTTTATCTTGCGTGGAATCAAACTGGTCGGGATCGATTCCAATACTTGTCCGTCCGATATACGCTTAAAAGCATGGGAGCGGCTAACTGAGATTTTGCCGGCCGATTTGTTGGATCAGCTTACGACAGTGTATGGATTAAAAGATGTTCCGGCCTTAAGTGAAAAAATTCTGCGCGGCGATGTTCAGGGACGCATCGTTATTGAGATCGGGAAGTAGTTAAGTCGTTTTGCTTCTGTCTGGAGCAGTATAAAAATATCGGGTTTCATTGTAATATGCGGCAAGCCAAGAACCCCCCGGCCTGAATAGCAGGCGGGGGGTTCTTTTCATGTTCAGGGTTTCTGCTTTAAATTACGGATCATAAACTCTTCTACGCCAGCCAGATGTTCCAGCATGTGTTTACGGGCTAATTGGGGATTACGTTGCAAAATAGCCCTGTAGATATATTCATGTTCCCGGTACAACCTTTCCGGCATTTCCGGGGTAGCATACAGCTGTTCCCTGCTTAACCGCAAAGTCTTTTTCATTGTATCGGAAATCGTATTCATAAACAGTTGTAAGATTGAATTCTGGGTAGCATGAGCAATGGCATAGTGAAAGTTGTGGTCTGCAGTTTCTCCCAGGCGGTTCTGGTCAAGATCCTTGTTCATCTGGATCAGGGCCTGTTCTATTGCTTTGAGATCTTCTTCGGAAGCCCTTTCAGCTGCCAGGCCAGCCGCTTCCACCTCAAGTATTTTCCGGGCTTCCAACAATTCAAAGATAATGTCTTTTTCCATTGATAAAATCAGGGCCATGGGACCAATTATGGAGTCCATATCAGCTTCCCGAACAAATGTACCCTGTCCCGGCTTGACTTCAATTAGTCCCAACAGTTCAAGGGCACTCAAGGCTTCGCGTACGGAAGCCCTGCTTACTTTCAGGCGTTCAGACAGTTCCCGTTCCGATAGCAGCTTGTCGCCGGATTGCAGTTTCCCTTCCTGAATCAGTTGGCGAATCTGTTCTACCACTTCTTCATAGATTTTCCTGGTTTTTATGGGTTTCAAGTCCAAGCTTAGTCCACCTTCTATTCGTCAACGTTATTTAGCGGCCTGTTTGTCCTTTCTGCTTACTTCGGTAAGCCTCCGCCAGAAGTTGGACCACGTGAACGACATCATGCCCCAACCCAGCATTTTCCACACCGCTGGAAAGCTGCATCGTACAGGCAGGGCAGCTGGTAGCCACCATATCAACCTTTGTTGCGGCAATATCTTTAACTTTGTGGTCCAGGATTTTATCCGACAACTCCGGATAAACCAGGCTAAAAGACCCTGCCATCCCGCAACAGCGACCGGGATTGTCCATCTCCACCAGTTCAACACCCGGAATGCTTTCAAGAATAGTTCGCGGTTCCTTGGTTATTCCCAGACTTCTGGCCACATGACAGGGGTCATGATAGGTGACTTTTTTCGACACCGAGCCAAGGTTCTCCTTCCGGAAGCCGATAACATTGACGAGGAACTCGGATATTTCGTAGGTTTTGGCTGCCCACTTTTCAGCTTTTTCTTTATAGCCTGTGTCATCAAATTCCAGAAGCTCCTTATAGTGGTGTTTCCAGGAGTCTGTGCAGGTACCGCAGTCCAAAACAATGGCATCCGCCCCGGTTTTTTCAAAGATATCGAGATTTGATTTGGCCATGGCTATAGCCGTCTCCACATCCCCGTTTACATAAACCGGAGTCCCGCAACAATGCTGCTCCTTGGGAATGATTACTTCTACATCATTGGCCTTGAGAACTTCCACCAGGGCTTTGCCCATGTCGGTGTAAATATAGTTATTCATGCAACCGACAAAGAAAGCAACTTTCATCTTTGGTTTATCTACTTTGACAACCTCAGGCATCTGATCTTTTAAGGGGACTTTGGCCAAAGGCGGTATAATTTTATTCTGGTCAATGCCGATCGGAAAACGGATCCGGCCGCCTTTATCGCTCACTTTTTTAAATGCCAGCCCCTGGAAACGGGAACCAACCTTTAAGCCGAGGTCAAACAGTTTATTGTGTTTCAAAGCAGTAAAGGCGGTTTTTTTAATCGGAGACAATCCTTTTTTGCGAACAGCTTCTGCCCGCGCTCCCAGGATAATCTTGTCAAAACGCACTCCGCAGGGGCAGATCTGGGTACAAGCACCGCAAGTAGTACAGAGCAAGAGCCGGTCTGCCAATCCTTCACTCATCTCGATCTGGCCTTCAAGCAGGGATTCGATCAGCTTGATCTTTCCCCGAGCAGTGCCGACTTCTTTACGGTTTGCTTTATAAATGGGGCAAACGGCCTGGCAGTTTCCGCATTTCATACATTTGTTAATATCTTCCTGTATCGCTTCAATGGAGTGAAAGACTGACATCTTAATCCCTCCTTACAATTTTACCTGGATTAAGACGGTACTCCGGATCTAAAGCTTCTTTGATGCGGCGCAGCACATCAACTCCATCCTTGCCCAACTCCAGATCGAGGTATTTTGCTTTGGCCATTCCGATTCCGTGTTCTCCGGAAAGGGTGCCACCCAGTTTTACGGCTATATCAAAAATATCATCAATTGCTTTTTCTACCCGTTTCATTTCTTCGTGGTTGTGCTTGTCAGTCAGAATGGTTGGATGCAGGTTGCCATCTCCTGCATGACCAAAAGTACCGATTTTCAAGTCGTATTTGGCGGCAATTTCCCTGAGAGCCTTGAGCATTTCCGGGATTTTGCTGCGGGGAACTGTTGCATCTTCCAGTACGGTAGTAGGACTTACCTGGGCAAGTGCCGGGAGAGCTGCTCTGCGGGCAGTCCACAATTTTTCCCGTTCCTCATTGTTTTGTGCAGCCTTGATTTCGATTGCTCCTTCTTCATGGCACACTTTCTGCACCATGGCTGCTTCTCGCTCTACCGCTTCTTTATAACCGTCTACTTCAATTAAAAGTATGGCTTCTGCATCAACAGGCAGACCAATTTTGGCATACTCTTCAACGGTGCGAATTGTTACATTATCCATAATTTCCAGAGTGGCAGGAATAATTTTATTGCGAATAATTGAGGAGATACAACGGCCAGCCTTGTCCAGGTCGTCAAAAGTTACCAGGAAAGATTTTCTGGATTCAGGTGCCGGAATGAGTTTGACCAAAATTTTCGTCACAATGCCCAAGGTGCCTTCAGAACCGGTAAACAGGGCGGTGAGGTCATAACCCGTCACGTTTTTCACGGTTTTGCCGCCCCATTTGATAATTCTGCCGTTGGCCAAAACGATTTCCATTCCCATGACATAGTGTTTGGTAACACCGTATTTGAGACCTCTCAGCCCACCTGAACACTCCATAACAGAACCGCCCATGGTTGCTGTAGTGACGGTTCCCGGATCCGGGGGATAAATCAGACCGAATTTGGCAACTTCATCATTAAGTGATTGTATAATTACGCCGGGTTGTACCAAAGCGGTCAGGTTTTCAGGATCAACTTCCAGGATTTTGTCCATATTAAGCATGGAAAGCACAATCCCGCCTTTTACAGGAATGGTTCCTCCCGAAAGATTGGTACCTGAACCTCTGGGATAAATCGGGACATTATACTTGTTGGCAAGCTTGACTACAGCTGCGACTTCCTCCGTTGATCCCGGACTGATCACTACGTCAGGGTTCTGATCGGGCATCCCCGCAGTTGCATCAAAAGAATAGGTAATCATGTCTTCCTTGTCTGTCAAAACGTTTTCCTTACCCAAAAGGTCTTGCAATTCGCTGATCAGTTTTTTGGAAACCATAAAAACATTCCCTCCTTTAGTTGTCCGATTGTAAACCCTTACAAAAATGGATATTTTAAACAGGTCTTTTTTGTCGTGGAGCTGTCACTGCTGAAAGCCTAAATCAGTTTGCTAACAAACAACATTAGTGAGGGAAAGACATAGGCCTGCAAGTATACAACGATCCCCATAATGGCAGCAAACACCAGACTGTGCTTGAATGTAAATCGAAAAAGTTCTGACTCTTTTCCCACCAGCCCAGTAGCTGCAGAAGCTACAGCAATGGATTGGGGAGAAATCATTTTACCGGTTACAGCACCGGTACTGTTGGCTCCCACCGTAAGTAGCGGGTTAACTCCAATTTGGGTAGCGGTAACCTGTTGCAGTTTGCCAAACAGGGCTTGGGCAGAAGTGTCGGAACCAGTGAGAAACACTGCCAACCAACCAAGAAAAGGAGCCAGAAACGGAAAGATAAATCCTGTCGAAGCAAACGCAAGTCCCAGAGTGTAAGACAGGCCGGAGTAGTTTGCTACATAAGCAAAGCCCAAAACAGCCATGATATTGGTTAACGGGAAAATCAATTGTTTGATGGTTCTGCCTAGAACCGTGAAAAACTTGCGAGGTCCAATTCCCAGGATAAAGGAACTGATTATGGCAGAAACAAAGATGGCTGTACCTGGTGAAGTGATGAAATCCCATGTATAAAGGGCAGGGTAGGGAGTAGTTGCGTTTTTGTAAATGATTGCTTCGCCTGCGGCTGTATAAAGTCCCGGCCATTTGAAAGAGATGAACCATTTCAGTTTTTCGGTAATTAATGCTTTGAACCATGGTAAACACCAGAGGGCCACGATAATTGTCAGGATGGCAAAAGGTGACCAGGCTTTAATGATTTGGCCGGCATTATATTGCAGTTTGGTTTTGCCTGCAGTTTCCTTCTCGCCAGGAAAACGCCAGGTATGGGCAGGCTGCCAGAATTTGAGAAAAACAGCCAGAATAATCAGTGAACCAAGGGAAGCTACAATATTGGGAAGCATTGGTCCCAGATAGTAAGCGGTTACCCAGTTTAAAGCAGCATAGCTGATCCCGATCAGCAAAATGGCAGGCAAAACTTCTTTAATCGCCTTAAATCCGCCCATCAGTGCTACCAGATAAAAAGGTCCGATTAAAATCAGCGGCGTCAGCTGAATGGCGGCCACTTGGGAAATCTGGAGATCACTGATACCGGTTACCGAACTGGCTGTAATGATCGGAATTCCCAATGCACCAAAGGCTACAGGGGCTGCATTGGCAATCAGACACAATCCGGCGGCGTACTTTGGTTCAAATCCGATACCAATCAGGATCGCTCCAGCAATGGCCACAGGTGTACCAAAACCAGCGGCACCTTCGAGAAAAGCCCCGAAACAGAAAGCTATCAACAGGGTTTGCAGGCGCCGGTCATCTGTCAGAGAAGCTACGGAGTTTTTGATAATTTCCAATTGTCCCGCCTCTACCGACAGGTTATAAAGAAATACTGCTGTAATTACGATCCATCCGACGGGCCAAAATCCATAAAGTGCTCCATACAGCATTGAAGACAAGGCCAGCGATGCCGGCATTTTATAACCAACAATCACTACCAGGACGGTAACGGCAAGAGTTAACAGTCCGGCTATATGACCTTTCAATTTTTTGATGGCCAAAGCCCAAAACAAAAAAAGTATGGGGATTACAGCTACTAAAGTACTCAGGGCAAGATTGTCCCCTATCGGTGTGTAGTTTTGAATCCATTGGGTCATAGATGGCTGACACCTCGCAATTTTTTTATTTTATTGTAGAATCAGATTTGAATATGGTTTTGCAGCACCTCCAATACCATACTTTGTCAAATAATTAACAAGCTGTCATGCTGTATGTTGGTCTGACCACTTGACCATAACCATACTATATTATTTTTATAAAGAATTTCAATATGATATATCGTATAAATCTATATTTCACATTGTTTTCATAAGGCTTTCAATACAGCACTTTACAAAATTGTATATATTTGATAAAGATTCATTTAAAACTCATACATATCCGAGTTTATTGTGACGGCTTTACTTGTTGGAAACGGTAAGAGAGGGAGACGGTTTTTGAGTAATCTGTTTTCATTTTCTTGCCATATAAAACGAAATGAGGAACTTTGCTAAAAAGCAAAATGGAAGAGGGGCAGCAATTTAACCAACATCAAGTGGTCATTGAAGGATCTTTTGGCATCTCCCCATCCTGATATTACAATAAGCACTTTCCATCCACAGCCAGTCTGGTAGAAGAGTGATAAGTACAGATATGCATTAAAGAATAGAAGCAAATCCGAAAAACGGAGTTGAATTTAACCAACTCTGTTACCATTTGCCAGGTCATTTCCGCACGATCATCGTTGCAATATATTTGGCGATCGGATGCTGTTGTCTGAAAACGGTTAAAACCTTTACGATACCGGGAAAAAGATAAACAGAGACAATAGCCATGGGAAGAAAAATTCATAACGTCAGACATCTGTTCGGAAATGAGAGTTTTATTGTTTATCGCTCAAGTGATAACCTTTAATCCAGACAGATAGACGGTTACAAGTTATTGGAAACAGGGTTCAGGAAAGAACAGATTCGTCCGGGAAAAATAATTGTATCTGTTTATACTTTAGTGCAGTTTACAGAAATATGTTTATAAATTAACATTGCTTTTGTAAAATAACAAACTATAAATTTTTAGGCATAATTAAAATATTAATTTTACCATTGTTGTTTTGTTGTATAATGGAATGGGAAGAGGAATAGGATAACATAGTTATGCTTTCCTGTTTTTTAAAAGCCTCATTCCAATTCCAGGGAAATGCAGACTTTTGCTTGATCGTGATTTAATAAACAATAAATGATCCAGATTTATTGTCATAGAGCAAAATCCCGAAGCTGACCATGTGAAACAGGGAGAGGAACAATGACGGAAGACCTCGTAACGATGCTTGAGCTTATAGATAAAAATTCAGCATGGTTTTTCGACTTTTTTGTAATCATCCTGGCTATTGGTATAACAGCGAAATTATTTATTCATATTTATCGGTTTGCAACCGGAAAAAACGACTGGTTGGGCCGTAATTTGAATGAGGGAGACCAGAGCAGTCAGATGGCACTCATTCAATTGGATACTTGTCGGAAAGAAAATGAAGAGTTGGAAAAGAAGGTATTACTTCTTGAAAATGACCGTCAGGAATTAATGGAGCTGTTGAAAGAAAAGGAAAACCGGTTGGAACAACTGAAGGCTGCACTGAAAAAGTCAAAGGAAGAAACAGAAATCCTGAAAAATCTGTACGAAGAATTGGATCAGAAATATGATGATGAAACATATACCATGTCCCAGATTATGTATACTGCTGAAGAAGTTGCAGCAGCCATTGTGGATCAGGAGCGGTTTCGCCAAAATCGCGATGATATCTTTATGAATTTGCTTGATTACCTGGTAAATACGTTAAAAAATTTTCGGCTTAAAAACCCGAGAGTCATTATTCATGTCAAGCACCCGGAAAAAAATGACGTTCTTAAGTATTTTGCCCATTCCAGCGGACACTCTCATCGCGTAAAAATATATGAGCCTCCAATTTACGGAAGTGCCGCTGGTCATGCCTGGAGAACCAACGAAGTTTACTATGTGCCTGATGTAGAAGATCCATCTTATGAGTATGATATGAAAACACATTCCCGCAAAGTGTATCGGACTGTTTTGTGTGTTCCAATCAAAGCCGGCAATTATGAACCGACAAAAATTGGTGTTTTGACGATTACCGGCGCTCCTGTCAATGCCTATGAAGACATCGAAATCGAGCGCGCCACTTTGTTTGCCAGTTTGCTTTACCCGCTGATTTATATGGATTTAAAATATCGAGGTGATCAAAATGACACAGGTACGTAAAAAACCATCCTTTGAGGAAAGAAGAAAATTGAACAAGATGTATCGGGATGGGGAGCTGACCCGAGAAGAACTGATGGAAAAAATGAAAAACGGCTTGTTTGACCACGAACGGCTGAAAGTTAAACAGAAGTTTTTAAAGCTGATTCGATCCAATCAAACAACAAACAGAAAACGTGATTTCAAGTAAGTTTTGATTAATTTCCTGAACCTGCGGATTGTCGCAAAAATTTAATACAATGCAGGTACTATTTACTTCTTTTTCGTTATATTCTTTAATAAAAACATAAATAAAAAAATGGAGGGGATATCGTTTGAAAGCAGACCGGATTTTGGATGCCAAAGGGCTGCAATGTCCCATGCCATTGGTACAGGCGCAAAAAGCCATTAAAAAAATGAAGTCAGGAGAAGTGTTGAAGATTATCGCAAATGACTCGGGGTCTTACAGTGATATACCTTCCTGGGCGAAACGAACCGGGCATAAATTACTTGACAGAAAAGAAGAAGAGGGCGCATTCGTCTTTTGGGTTCAAAAATCTTAGTAATGGAGCGATCACATATGAGTGAACGAGATAAATCAACATTAATCGTTTTTAGCGGAGACCTGGATAAAGCAATTGCCAGTTTCATTCTTGCTACAGGTTCTGCAGCAATGGGAAAACAAGTAACCATGTTTTTTACTTTTTGGGGAATCAGCCTGTTGCGTAAAGAAAACTATCGTGGAGCTGACAAAAAGTCTTTTCTCGAAAAAATGTTTGGCTGGATGTTGCCGAAAGGTCCTAATCAATTAGGTTTGTCCAAGATGAATTTTGGCGGTATGGGCGCCTGGATGATGAAATATATAATGAAAAAGAAAAATATTGCGACCTTGCAAGAATTGATGAATACAGCCAAAGAACTGGATGTTAAATTTGTTGTTTGTTCAATGTCCATGGATGTATTGGGCATTAAAAAGGAAGAACTGATTGACGGCCTGGAATATGCCGGTGTAGCTACATATCTGGCAGAAGCTGATGAATCAAATATTAACCTGTTTGTATAAATTATGAGGAAATTATATGAGATTATTCATATTCTTTAAAGAGCAAGGAGCTTGGCTCCTTGCTCTTTTTTGGTACATGCAGGAGAGGCAGTCGCAATCGGGGGAAGGTAAAAAGCAATTTGATAAAAAAGAGGTATTGATTACCAGGAAAACCAATCCATAGGGCTGAGATAACAATAAACAGTCTGCCCAAGGATATTGGGATTGTTATTATTTTAAAGGGAAATACACAACATCAGAGAGATTTTTCTTTTTTATCTCAAAACTATAGTTAACTATTCATATTGAGATGAAAGAGAAAAATAAATTCATATTCCTTGTCTAAAAAATGTTTTGGCATTATTCTCCCTCACCGCCTTTCTCATAACGTTACAAAATCAATATTTTGTAACGTTATATATGGGGTTTCATGAATAAAAATACCCTTGATTTTTCCATTTTTTCTTGATTCTGGTTTTCGAAGATCTAAAAATTACCGGATTTCAATCTTGAAGGTTCACAATCATTTCTTTATATTGGCACCAGCTGTCTGATCGGCGTTCATCGATTAAACTGCTATCATGTTTACTGTTTGCTTTATCATTCTGTTTTCGGATAAAAACAAATAATCTGAAATCAATACCAAACAAATGAGCTTCTCATTTCGTTTGTAAGAGCTTTTTATTTTTTTCAGGACCAATAAAGTCTAACTTGATTAAAAAGCGCTGAGATCGCCTGTGAGGCCCCTCTAAAGCAAATCGGGAATATACGTTCGTTTCCGGTGCATCGATAATTCAGTATCGTTACCGCTGATGCCATTGATTAACTGATTATTTCATAAATTGCAGGAAATCTCCTTGACCCTTGTTCCAAATATTTTTTGTTCATTTACAAATAAACAGGCAATCTCGTGATAGCGAGATTGCCTGCAAAAAGTCTTTATCTTACGCCTGCTTTTACTTTTACTTTCCGATAACATAACGGCCCTTTGTCCCAGAAATTCTTTTCGGAACATCCAATACAGGATGAACCTGCGCTGATGGGTGAACACGACATATTATTCCAGCCCAAACTCTCACAGGTGTTAAATGTGGAAGGTCCCTTGCACCCCAACTTGAACAGACAATAACCTTTCAAATCTCCTTCATCGCCATAGGATTCGGCAAACAACCCCTGATCAAAATATGGTTTTCGATGACAAACCTGATGGACGGTCTGCTTGTAAAACATTTTCGGCCGTCCCTTTCTGTCAATTTCAGGCGCGGTATCATAAATTAACAGGTGCAGTAATGTCCCGACCATTACTTCTGCAATTGGCGGACATCCCGGAACCAGGATAACCGGTACATCCGGAACCAGTTCTGCAATGGAAACCGATTCTGTGGGATTGGGCGATGCGGCAGGAAGTCCTCCCCATGCTGAACAACTCCCAAAAGCGATAACAGCTTTTGCTCCTTTGGCTGCTGCAATGATTTCTTCCCTGACCGATCTTCCGCCAATGATCAGATATTCATCTTTTAATGGAATAGCCCCTTCAACAATCAATATATATTCGCCTTTATGTTTTTCAAGAATTGATTCCTTGTTCTGTTCAATTTGATATCCAGACGCAGCTGAAAGCAATTCGTTGTATTCCAGCGTGATCAAATTCAGCAACAGTTTTTCGACATTGACATCACGCAGGAAGGACTCTGTACACCCTGTACAATCCAGTGCATTCATCCAAACAACAGGGGTGCGCTGCTTCTTTAATGCTTTGCGAATGTGTTCCTTATCAAAACCATACAGATCCGACCAGATTTCCAGGCAAGTTTCCATATCCGGATCCAATTCAGTCTCAAAATCTAATGTTCTGTTTTCAACGATACTCATAATACACTACCTCCAAATCTTGGTGAATAGTGGTTTCTTCTGCCCTTCTTGACAAACCGGCATAGTCAGTTGAAGGCTTTATTTATTGCACAGGCATAATTGTGCTGATTTTCAAGAGCAGATGTTTTTGTATTTGTTGGATTGTTTTTTCAGATTTAAAACTGACGGTGTTTTGTTTATGCTGAAACCTTGACAAAATCGAATTTCAACCTCCCTGTTAAAAAGCTGCTTCCCGTTGTTTTTTTGCAGCCTTGTTTTTAACTGTATTCTTTGCTATATGTGATTTTTCAAACAAACAAATACACCCTTTTATTTTAGTTTAACAAAAAAATGCTCTTAATTTGTGATTTATTGAACAAATAAGTTTATATTTTGTGAACAATATTCGTTTGTTTATTTATAAAATTTAATAAAATAGAAATTGGAATCGGGAATCATTCAATGAATGATCAACAATAAAAGAACACCCCTTTCAGCCGGATCCCTTTTACCAACAAAGAGGTAAAGGTTTGGCTTAAGGGGTGCAATTATCCAGATTCAGATAGATTTTTCAAATAGTGGGATCTTCTGAGTCCAGGAGCTTATATCCAACTTTCTTGATGGTTTCCTTGTTTTTATCAGGTTAACAAGGCAATCATAACCCCGGCTGCAGTAGCGGTGCCGATGACTCCGGCAACATTTGGTCCCATGGCATGCATAAGCAGGAAATTGGAAGGATTTTCCTCTTGTCCCATTTTCTGAACCACCCTTGCCGCCATAGGCACCGCGGAAACTCCTGCTGCCCCAATCATTGGATTTACTTTGCCGCCGCTGAGCCAATACATCACTTTGCCCAACAGCACCCCGCCAACTGCTCCAAAGAAGAAGGCGACGGCTCCCAGTACAATAATTTCGATGGTTTGTAAAGTCAGGAAACTGGCTGCATCCATGGTGGCGCCAACTGAAAGAGCCAGTAAAATGGTGACAATATTGATCAACTCGTTGGCAGCCGTTTTGGAAAGCCGTTCTACCACACCGCATTCACGCATCAAATTCCCCAGCATGAGCATACCAATGAGGGGAGCCAGAGGCGGAAGAAGCAGAACGATGACGATCGTACAAACGATAGGGAAAATGATTTTCTCCCGTTTGGAAACGGGACGGAGTTGAGCCATCTCCACCTGCCTCTCCTTTTTTGTCGTAAGCAGACGGATCGCTGGGGGCAAGATAATCGGAACCAGGGACATATAGGTATAGGCGGCGACAGCAATTGCCCCGAGCAAATGGGGAGCCATCTTCATCGCCAGATAAATGGCAGTCGGTCCGTCAGCACCACCGATAATACCGATGGCTCCCGCTTCCTGAATACTGAAGCCCAACATCCCGGCACCAATGAGAGCAACAAAAACACCTGCCTGCGCTGCTGCTCCCAACAGGATCGTTTTCGGATTGGCCAGAAGCGGGCCAAAATCCGTCATTGCTCCTACTCCGAGAAAAATCAGGGGCGGGAATATTTCATGTTCAACACCATAGAAAAAGTAACGCAACAATCCGTTCTCACCCATAATGCCTGTCATCGGTAAGTTGGCCAGAATGGCTCCAAAGGCAATCGGCAATAAAAGCAAGGGTTCAAACCCTTTTTTAATGGCAAGGTACATCAGTACAAGACCGACCAGAAGCATGATGATATTACCGATGGTTAAATGCATAAAGCCGGTTGTATTCAGGAGTTCATGCAAGTTTTCTGTAATTCCCATCGTCAACCCTCTTTCTTTGCATCATTAGGCCATGGCTATTAAAGGGTCATCTGTGCTCACCGACTGGCCGGTGGCTATATAGATTTTATCAATAACCCCGTCTTTGGGAGCAACAATCTCATTTTCCATTTTCATAGCTTCCAGAATCAACAGCACCTGCCCGGCTTTAACCTTTTCGCCTTCATTCACTTTTACGCTTAAAATACTTCCAGGCATGGGTGCCTTAATACTGTTTGAAGCGCCATTTGTCACCGGTTTTGATGGAGCAGCCGTCTGTTTTGGCGCAGCAGTTACAGTCGGAGCTGCAGATCCGGCCGGGTTCACTGCCGGTTTTACCGGAGCGGTTGCACCTGACTCAATTTCTTCCACTTCTACCTCAAAAAACTGCCCATCTACATGAACCCGAAATCGTTTCAATTTGATTCCCTCCTGTGACGAAGCATTGCATTTGATGTAATATTCTCCATACGTGCGGACTGAATCCACATACTTTGTGGAGTTAACCTTCTGATTTGGACAATTCGATGCGGTTTACCATCCATGCTTGCGGCTATGGCGGCACAAACCGCCGCCGCTTTGACCTGGATATTTCTTTCACTGACAGATTCTCCAGGCGCCGCATCCTTTGTCTGATCAACCGGTTCGACCGGTTCGGTTACTGAAGTTTTTTTTCCGGTTGAGTCGTCCGGTTTTTTATATGCCACGAATTTGATTAACTGGATAACCCCTTGCAGGATTAATAAGACAACAAAAACAATGATCAAGTTAATAACAGAAAACGACAAGGCATCAATCTGGGATTCCACGAGTTTACCTCCTTCAAGTCTTGTCCCGGCTATTTAATTTTCATCCATTAATCAGGGAAAAAACGGCCAGAAAAATGGAATAAAGATAACAGCCAGAACAAGGGAGATCAGAGTAAGCGGCCATCCTGTTTTTACGTAATCCATAAACCGGTAGCCGGCAGGACCAAGAACGAGGGTATTGGGTGGTGTCCCCACAGGTGTCATAAAGACGCAGGATGCTGCAATGGCAATGGTCAACACAACGGCTCGCGGGTCAGCACCCAAACCTTTGGCAATAGCCAGACCAATCGGACACAGAAGAGCAGCCGTAGCCGTATTGGACATGAAATTGCTCAAGCCGGACGATACAATGAAAAGTACTGCTACAATCAGATAGGGACTGGGATCATCCCCCATTAAGCTGATCACGGCATCTGCAATTACCTTGCCTGCCCCGGTCTTGTCAAGTGCATCGGCCATGGGCAGCATACCGGCGAAAAGGAAGATCGTGGTCCAGTCAATTGCCCGGAAAGCCTGCTCCAGTTTGAGGCAACCGGTAATGACGACAGTAATTGCACCTGTTACAGCTACAACTTCAAGAGGAAATTCTCCCCAGGCCATCACTGTTACGGTTACCAGCAAAACGATGGCAGAAGTCCACATATGAAATTTGCTGCTCTTTCTTCCTTTTTTCTGACTTAATCCCTCTGATGCCAACTGCTGGCTGGCGGCCTCGATAGCATCTGCCTGGAGAGTTGCTTTATCGGCAGGAAGAATTTTTCTGCCGATAAATACCATATAAAGTACGCCGACGATCAGCATTGGCACGCCAACCAAACCATACTCGAAAAATCCGAAGGAAGGGTAATTGGCACTCTCCAAAGTGGCTTTGGCAATGATATTGGGTGGAGTTCCTACGAGGGATATCATTCCGCCAAGACCGGCAGCATAGGCCAAAGGCATTAACAATCTTTTGTTGGAAAGGCGGGCACTTGCTGCAATTGCCATGATAATGGGCAACAATACCGCTGCAGTCCCTGTATTGCTAAGTACGGATGAGAGAAAACCTGTTACTAACATGATTACGACAATCAGGCGTGTTTCACTGGTACCTGCCGCCCGGATCACGGTATCGCCGATTAACTTGGCTACTCCGGTCTGGAACAGGGCTGCACCAATCACAAATGTAGCTCCAAACAGAATAACAGTAGGATCAGAGAAACCGGAAAAAGCTTCTTCAGCCGGCAGAACGCCGGTATAAACCAATAAAACGTCGACTAGAATTGCCGTTGCTGCCAAAGGGATCTTTTCTGTAACAAACAATATCAAAGCCAACAGCAGGATCAACAGGGAAATCGTAGCGGCGGACATTGCTATTTCCCCTTTCTGGTTTCTTTTTCCGAACACTCTCGATTTTTTCAGTGAACAATCTATCCTACTCCATCACATACTTTTCAAAAATGGTGCTTGCCTCTTTTCAAACCATCTTTCAAGTTCTCAAGTTCCTACAGCGGGATATTTCCGTGTTTTTTGGCCGGTAAAATTTCTTTTTTGCTGATCAAAAGTTCCAGAGCCTGAGCCAGATGAAAGCGAGTTTGCCGCGGGTCAATGACGCTGTCAATATAGCCGCGTTCCGCAGCAACATAAGGATTGGCAAACAGACGCCGATACTCTTTGATTTTTTCTTCCCGGGCAGCCTGTGGATTGTCGGAGGCCTTGATCTCTTTCCGGAAGATGATATTGGCAGCTCCATCCGGTCCCATAACGGCAATTTCGGCTCCGGGCCAGGCAAATACCTGATCGGCACCCAAATCGCGGCTGCACATGGCGAGGTATGCGCCGCCATAAGCTTTACGGATAATAACGGTAAGTTTGGGAACAGTAGCTTCAGCATAGGCATGCAACATCTTGGCACCGTGGCGAATAATGCCTCCATATTCCTGATTGGTTCCAGGCAAAAAGCCGGGTACGTCAACAAAGTTAACAACCGGAATGTTAAAGGCATCACAAAAACGAATAAATCGTGCCGCTTTGTCGGAACTGTTGATATCCAGGCACCCTGCCAGTACCGCCGGCTGATTGGCAATAATCCCGACCGAACGTCCGTTTAACCGGGCAAAAGCAGTGATAATATTGGGCGCATACAAGGGCTGGACTTCAAAAATCGTGCCCCGATCCATGACCAGGTTTATAATCTCCATCATATTGAAGGCTTTATTGGGATTGTCAGGCAGTATGGTCAAAAGCTTTTCTTCAGCCCTCCCCGGATCATCGCCGGTATCCTGGTATGGAGCATCATCCATGTTATTGCTGGGCAGGTAGCCAATTAAAGTTCTGATGGACTGCAGACACTCGTCTTCACTACTGGCAACAAAGTGGGCTACCCCGCTGGTCTGGTTATGGGTCAAGGCACCCCCCAGTTGTTCTCCGCTTACTTCTTCCCCGGTAACCGCCTTGATAACTTGCGGGCCGGCAATAAACATCTCGCTTTTCTCCTGCACCATGAAAATGAAATCCATCAGAGCCGGGGAGTAGACTGCTCCGCCTGCACACGGCCCCATGATGGCAGCAATCTGTGGAATGACGCCGGAAGAAATCGTGTTACGATAAAAAATCTGTCCATAGCCGCTTAAAGCGTCAACTCCTTCCTGAATGCGCGCCCCTCCGGAATCATTGATCCCGATAACGGGCATACCAACCTTGAGAGCCAGATCCTGCAATTTGGCAATCTTTTTGGCATGCATCTCACCCAGGGATCCGCCCTGCACAGTAAAATCCTGGGCAAAGACGGCTACCGGGCGCCCGTCAATAGCACCAAATCCGGTAACAACGCCTTCCCCGGGAATTTCTTTTTTATCCATACCAAAGTTGACACAACGGTGAGCAACAAAGGCATCAATCTCGTTAAAACTTCCGGGATCCACCAATGCATGGATCCGTTCACGGGCTGTTTTTTTCCCTTGCTGATGCCGTTTGGCAATTTTTTTCTCGCCGCCGCCTGCCCGTATCTTTTCCAGTTTCTTTTCCAGTTGCTGCAATTGTTCTTCCATAGCCATTTTTGTTTTCCCTCACTTTGTTTGGCGTTCCGAGAGTTCCAGCAAAATTCCGTTAGTGGCTTTGGGATGGACAAAAGCAATCCGTGCATTTCCGGCTCCATACCGCGGTTTTTCGTCAATCAGCCGAATTCCTTTTTCCTTTAATTCCGCAAGAGCCGCTTCGATATTATCCACACGCAAGGCAATATGCTGGATGCCCTGTCCCCGTTTGGCAATGTATTTGGCGATCGGACCTTCAGGATCGGTCGATTCCAGCAACTCCAGCTCACTGTCTCCAACCGGCAGGAAAGCGACTTTGACTTTCTGTTCAGCCACTTCTTCTGTACCCTGGCATTTTACCCCCAGAATCTCTTCATAGAAGGGCAACGCTTCTTCAAGGCTGTTGACAGCAATACCAATATGATCTACACACAAAACCTTCATTTGATTGAACCTCCTTGGAAGTAGTAACATTTGCTGAAACAGCAGTTCTTACAGTCCCGGGTTTTCTGCTTTTTTGTGACTGTCCAGCATATGGTGCATCATCTTCTCTGCTGCTGTCCATGGATCAAGCTCCCGACTGTAAACTTTGGACAGAACATCCTCAGACAGGACATCATCGCATAACCGGACCTGAACCAACCGCTCCACCTGGAGCATCACTTCTTCTTTCAACTGTTTCCGCCGCTGATTGATCAGCAATCCCGATTGTTCCAGGTGCCGGCGATGATCCATAATTGCTTTCAATACCTCTTCAACCCCTGTACCCTTCCAGGCAACTGTTTTTAGCACCGGCGGTTGCCAATCGTTATCTTTTTGCCCCAGTTCCAGGGTTGTCTGGAGGTAACGCACCAGCTTGTCGGCATCGCCGCGATCCGCCTTGTTGACAACAAAAATATTGCCAATCTCCATTATGCCGGCCTTGGCCGCCTGGATATCATCTCCCAGCCCCGGAACATCCACCATAATGACTGTATCAGCCACCCGGGACACATCTGTCTGGGATTGACCGGCGCCTACCGTTTCCACAAACAGATAGTCACAGCCGAAAGCATCCAGTACAACCAGGGCATCGCGGGCAGCCCAGGATAAACCTCCCAGATTGCCGCGGGTTCCCATGCTGCGTATGAAAACCCCGGGATCCAGAGCCAGTTCTCCCATTCGTACCCGGTCACCCAAAAGGGCGCCGCCAGTGAAGGGGCTGGTGGGATCAACAGCCACCACCCCCACTTGGTAATTTTGCTGACGCAGCTGTTTTACCAGGGAATCAGTCAAGGTGCTTTTGCCGCTTCCGGCCGGTCCCGTAATGCCGACAATATAACCCTGCCCGCTTTTAAGGTAAAGCTGTTTCAGGATCTCCCTGTTGCCAGGTGCATCCCTTTCAATCATTGAGATGATTCTGGCAGCCGCCCCTTTGCTTCCCACATAAAATTCCTGAAGCAATTGTTCCAACTCATCAGCTCCCATTCTTTTTCCCCCTTGTCCCTTAAAGCCCGTCATGCCTTTGAAAAATACATGCTTCTTGTCTTAACTGGCCTGGTTCACATGTGTGTGAATGAATTCGATGATTTCTTTCAGGGGTGTTCCCGGACCGAAGACTTCAGCAATGCCGGCCTCCTTCAATGCCGGGACTTCATCTTCGGGAATCACACCGCCGCCTACAATCAGAACATGGTCCCCCATTTGCTCTTTTATCATCTTGGCCACCCGGGGAAAAAGAAGTTCGTGTCCTCCCGACAGGCTGCTTAAACCCACAACATCCACATCTTCCTGAATTGCTGCGGCGACAACCTGTTCCGGAGTCTGGCGAATGCCGGTATAGATTACCTCCATACCGGCATCCCGGAATGCCCGGGCAATTACCTTGGCTCCTCGGTCATGTCCATCCAGGCCTACTTTTGCAACAAGAACACGGATCTTACGCATTTTAATAAAAGCCCTCCCTCATTAGACAATTTCTGTTGGCCGATATTCGCCAAAAACACCGCGCAGGACATCACAGATTTCGCCCAGTGTTGCATAAGCTTTAACAGCCTCATAAATAGGCGGAATCAGATTTTCGTCGGTTTCTGCCTTCTGCCTCAATTCTGCAAGACACTTTTGTACTTTCTCGTTATCCCGCTCATTGCGCAGCTGTTTCAAACGCTTTGCCTGGGATTCTCCCACGGATGGGTCAACCTTCATGATGGACGACTTGTTCTTTTCATCTGTCCGGAATTTATTGACTCCGACGATTGTCCGCCGTCCGGATTCAATTTCCTGTTGATAACGATACGCGCTATCCTGGATTTCTCTCTGGATATAGCCCTGTTCAATGGCCTTGACCGCACCGCCCATATCGTCTATTTTTTTGATGTAATCTGCAGCTTCTTTTTCCAGCCGATTCGTCATGCTTTCGATATAGTAAGAACCGGCCAAAGGATCAATGGTCTCGGCAACATTGCTTTCATAGCCAATAATTTGCTGGGTTCTGAGAGCAATGCGAACGGCTTCTTCTGTTGGCAACCCCAGGGCTTCATCATAGGAATTGGTATGCAGTGATTGGGTTCCGCCCAAAACAGCTGCCAAAGCCTGGAGGGTTACGCGAACGATGTTATTCAGGGGCTGCTGTGCTGTCAGGGTATGGCCGCAAGTTTGCGTGTGGAAACGAAGTTTCATGGAACGCGGATTTTTGGCCCCGAACCGTTCTTTCATGATCCGTGCCCACAGGCGTCGCGTAGCCCGGAACTTGGCGATCTCTTCCAGAATGTCGTTATGGGATGCGAAGAAGAAAGACAAACGCGGAGCAAAATCATCAACATTCAGGCCGGCCTTGAGCGCGGCTTCAACATAGGCAATGCCATCCGCCAGGGTAAAGGCAATTTCCTGGGCAGCGGTACTGCCGGCTTCCCGAATATGGTAACCGCTGATACTGATGGTGTTCCATCGGGGTACTTCTTTGGAACAAAAGGCGAATATATCAGTGATCAGGCGCATGGAAGGGCTTGGAGGGAAGATGTATGTTCCCCGGGCAGCATATTCTTTCAGCACATCATTCTGAATCGTACCGCGAATATTTTTCCACGATACCCCCTGCTTTTCGGCTACTGCCATATACATGCACAGGAGTACTGCTGCAGATGCATTGATAGTCATGGATGTACTGACCTTGTCCAGGGGGATTTCATCGAAGAGAACTTCCATATCAGCCAGGGAGGAAACGGCCACTCCCACTTTTCCTACTTCTCCCTCAGCCATGGGATGGTCCGAGTCATAGCC
>JBAVDL010000113.1:0-5675 GCA_049587175.1 Thermoactinomyces sp. | reverse complement strand
TCATTCCCGTTTCCTCCAGGATGTTTTTTACCGTGAGATGGGCCAGTTCACTCAGGTTGTTATCCTTGCTGAGATGGGCCAGGTAGACATTTTCTCCTGTTCCTTTCAGAATTTCCGTCAGTGCTTCTCCTGAATCTTCATTGGATAAATGGCCGGTATCACTCAAAATTCGCCGCTTTACATTCCAGGGGTATGTGCCCATTCTCAACATTTCCACATCATGGTTGCTTTCCCAGACCAGCGTGTCCACACCCTGCAGCTGGTCAACGATCCGGGAACTTACATACCCCAGATCTGTAACCGTAGCAAAAGTTTCCCTGTCCTGGCGGATTTGATAACAGACAGGTTCTGCAGCATCATGGGAGATGGGAATCGATTCAATCCGGATGTCTTCCAGTTCCAGAGCCGCCCCTGTTTCAATAATATTCTTGAGCGTATCCGGGATGTCCCCGACACTGGAAGGCAAGTGGTTCCAGGTGGATTCATTCATATAGACCGGAATTTGAAAACGGCGTGCCAATACCCCCAGCCCTTTTACATGGTCAATATGTTCATGCGTGACAAAAATAGCAGTCAATAAAGACGGGTCCATCCCCAGTTTCTGGAGGCGTTCGGTCAGCTGTTTTCCGCTGATTCCCGCATCCACCAGAATCCGTGCCTGTTCCGATTGGATATAGATGGCATTTCCTGTGCTGCCACTGGCAAGTACACTGAATTTCATGTTTCATTCGTTCCTTTGCTGTTTGGATTGGAAATGGACATTTTTTCGACTTCTTCATTTTGTCCGCGGCTGTTTGCCTGAATAAAGAGGTAATCTTTTCCGGACTCAAAATACCAGTAAGGAATAAGAATGTGTTCGTTGTCTACACTATTATACACTTTTGAACGATAGGCAATATTGCCGCTCTTGATTGTTGCATTGGCATTAAATTCCCAGTTGGTGATCAGGCGGTACAGTGCTGTATGTACATTGACCAGAGAGACAACGGACAGTCTCTCCAACTGAGAAAAATGGAGAACGCGAATAGACTCGATTTGCCCGTTTTCCAGAAAGACTTCCACTTTTCCGTTAAACAGCGGAACCTGATCAACGATTTGCACATAAACACGACGCTGGTCGGATGACAATGCCTTTGCATAACGAAAATCGGAGAAGAAAGGAATCTGCTGCTTCAAAATCTGTTCCAGATCCTGCTCGTTTTTGCAGGAAAGACGCGGTGAAAAAGTTCGGATATAACTTCCCTGTTCCTCCTGTTTCCACGATCCTTCCATTTCAGAAACCGTAGCCTTATAGACTCCCAATTGTTCAGGAATCATCTTTCTTTCCAGCAGATCCATGTTGGCCCGGACATGAACCTGATCCAGCAGTTCTTCAATTTGCCTGCGGTTAATCTGGTCTTCCCGAATAATTTTTGACTGTGTTTGTATCATCTGGATGTATTGAGCGCCGAGAAAAAGATCAAGAATGACAAAACTGATAATCAGAATGTTTTTGGCTCGACTCCAATCCATTTAGGGTTCCTCCCTGTCATGGAGAACTGATCAAGGTCTGTTGTCCTGACAATGTCTTGACAACCCAGACTGGCATTAATTTCGCCTGATTTTTATTGATCGTAACTGCCCGGTAACCCGGATAGATCCGTTTGATGCTGGTCAGCGGTATTTCCCGTTTGGCCAGTTCCTTCAGGACCGTCTCCTGATCCGGCAGGGACTGTTCCTTTTGTTTGGGCTTTCCGGCGAGATAGAGAAGCGAACGGTGGTATTTATTGACGTTGACGACGTTATCAATGGGATTGGTCTGAACCTTGATTTCATCCGCGTGAATCGGGCTTTCTTCTGCCCAATAGACAGGATAGCCGTTCATGTATAGCCGAAAAGTAAATTCGCTGAATGCGTTCTCTCCCACTTCCACCTGATCCAGCAAATAATTTCCCGTCCATCCGTGCGGCCGTTGTACAAAGTTGTTTACTGCTTTCAGACGCTGATCCAACGGCAGCTGTTCTCCGCCGTTTTCATCAACTGTTTCACTGTAAACCATAAAATGATCCGTCTTGTTTACGGTCATCATCTGTTCGTCATACATGTACAGATCCTCGTTTTTATTAATGGGAATCGGACGTACATCCGGATCCTTGAATAACCAGCCAATCATGGTATTGGCCGAAATGGTCTCCAATTGGTATGTTTTTTCTGTTAAAGGAAACGAAGTATCCGGAAGATAGAATATACGGGAAAAAGGCTCGTTTTTATTGTCCTTCTCCCACGGTTTTTTCCCGTTTGCCGGTACAGGGACCAAAGAGGGTGCCGATGAATGGTCCTGTCTGGCTAACAGCGATCCCAGATCCGTTTTGGGAATATCAACCTTTACCTGAACGATCTGCTGATCTTCGTCCGATATAAACCAGGCAAAGTCCTGCCGGTTATCCTGGTTGTAAAAAAACCATACCCGACTGACGGATGAAAGTTGCAAAATAGCAAAATGCTGGGATAAGGACTCGTTAAAAAAGGTATCCAGATACTCCAGTGATACGTCATCCGGAAAGACAAATTCCACACCGGAATGCCGGGTAAACAGCTTTTTCCACAGATCCGGGGTAATATCAACCGTTGCTGCATCACTGAAAGAGGATTGCTGGATCTGCGCCAGCAGCTGCTCGTAACCGGGATTTTCCGGCAAAAGCCATGAAGCGTCTCCCTGCCTGTGAACAATCATCTGGTTTGGTGCTGTTAACTGATGGATCTTGCGTTCGTTGTATTTTTCATCGTAAATGGGATTGATCGTATAGGATTCAAGCGGATCATAAGATTTTTTCCGGTCTCCGGGCGCGTTTAACCATAACAGGCCAGTAAGGGCAAAACTGGCCAGAACCAGACTGATTAACAATCCTGTTTTAAGGTGTTCCAACCATTTTTTATTCATGCTTTTTCCCTCCTGTTACAGGGGGCAAGGTAAACGAAACCAATGTTCCCTTTTTATAGACGCTGTCAATTTCAATTTTACCTTTGTGATGATCAATAATCTCCTTTGCAATCGCCAGACCCAGTCCGGTTCCCCCCATACTGCGGGAACGGGCCTTGTCCACACGGTAAAACCGTTCAAAAATCCTTCCCAAATCCTTTTTGGGAATGCCGATGCCGGTATCGGCGATGCCCACTTCAACCATGCCCCGGGAATTGGTTTGTGCGACAATGGCAATTGATCCGCCTTCAGGTGTATATTTAACAGCGTTGGAAACAAGGTTGTCCAGCACTTGATGGAGTTTGTCCCGGTCGGCAAAAATCTGTGGCAGCCTGGAATGAATGTACAAGGTGAGAGAAATATTTTTCTCCTTGCACTGGAAACTGAAATGATCGGTTACTTCCCGGAGCAAAGGTTCCAGGGAAATGGCCTGTTTGTGAAAAGTTACCTTGCGTGAATCCAGGTGGGAAAGCTGCAACAGGTCCTGAATCAGCCGGGTCATGCGATCCGCTTCCTGCCTTGTCACATTCAGGAACCGCTTTGCCAGTTCCGGTTCTTCGATTGCCCCGTCATCCAGGGCTTCCAGGTAACTTTTGATTGTGGTCAAGGGTGTTCGCAATTCATGGGAAACATTGGCAACAAAATCCTTTCGCTGTTGATCCAGCCGCTTTTGTTCGGTAACATCTTCCAGAACGATAACCATGCCGTACATGTTTTCTTCCTTTAACTTGATCGGAGTATAGGTCACTTTCAAAATGGTGTCGGTATCCGGATCATCCGGTTTCAACTCCAGATAAGTTTGTCGTTCACTGGTCAGCGGCGTTTCAATCAGGCTGTCGGACGGAAGAATGTTGTCAATCGTATCGCCAATTTCTACTGTACGTCCAAGCAGCTTTTCCGCCCATTCGTTCTTTACTATGACTTGTCCGAGGCTGTCTGTGGCAATAACGCCATCGCTCATATTTGCCAGTACAGATTCCAGTTTTTCCTTTTCCTCTTCTTTTTCGGCCAGGGCATTTCTCAGATGGGCAGCCAGATGGTTGAACGCACGTGCCAATTGTCCGATTTCATCTTCGCTTCTCAGGCTGACCTTGCGGTCAAAATCCCCGTTTGCCATCAGGGTTGCCTGTTCGGTAATCTCTTTGACCGGCGAGGTGATGGTTCGGGCGAGGATGACGACCAGCAGGCTGGTGATAACCAGCGAAATGATCGTGATTTTTACCAGAATCACGCTGATGTCTTTAATGTTTTCGTAGGTTTGCTTTAAAGGAGCCTCAATATAAATCATGCCTGCATAATTGTCCCCGCTGGACAATTTTTCCGTATAAAATTGATAGTCCTGTTCCGTTTTCGGGTCGGTCCGTTTTAACACCTCTTGAGGCTGTGCCGGCAAACTGTAGGTAAAAGGCCGCTTTTTCAGTTTGCTTTGATTGGGTTCCGTGGAAGCAATAATAAAATTGTTTTCATCTATGATGTGAATGGTCATGTCGGATTGCTGCAAAGAAGGAGCCAATTTGTTCAGCAGGGCGTTAAGGTGCCGGGAACGCTCCTCGTCATTTTGCCCTTTAGCCAGCTCCTCTGCCACGCCCATTTTCTTCAGGACCTCGGCCTGGGTGCGCAAATTTTGGTTCAGGCTGTCGGTAAAATGATTTTCCAGCTGGCGAAAAAAATAAACGCCAATCAGTTGCATGGCCATAATAATCAACAGCAGATAAATAACGACCAATTTCCATTGAATGCTGCTCACCAGTTGTTTCCATTTTTTCACTGCATATCACCTGTCTACCGTTGCGAATAGGGGTCACGAATTGTGTAACCGATGCCGCGGCGAGTGATGATGTATTTGGGCGCACCAGGGTCATCTTCAATTTTTTCGCGCAGCCGGCGGATTGTTACATCAACCGTTCGAACATCCCCGAAATAGTCATATCCCCACACGGATTGCAAAAGGTGCTCCCGGGTCAGTACCTGGTTCACATGTTTGGCCAGATAAAGGAGCAGTTCAAATTCCCGGTGGGTCAGATCAATCGTTTTTCCTCTCTTGGTTATGACAAAAGTGTGCGGATCAATTGAAATTTCACCGACGTTAATGGTATGTTCCTTTCTATTGCTGTTTTCCCGTCGGGTGCTGTTTGTTTGTGAACGCCTTAGATTGGCCTTGATTCTTGCCAGAAGTTCCCGGTTGCTGAAAGGCTTGGTGACATAATCATCGGCACCCATCTCCAACCCCAGCACTTTGTCCAGTTCAGAATCTTTGGCGGTCAGCATGATGATGGGAAATTGATGATGTTGCCGGACTTGCCTGCAAACTTCGATCCCGTCTGCACCCGGAAGCATCAAATCCAGGAGCATCAGGTCAGGAGGCGAAGACAGAGCTTTTTGGATCGCTTCACTGCCATCGTGGATACATTCTACGGTATACCCTTCTTTTTCGAGATTGAACTGGATAATATCAGCTATCGGTTTTTCATCTTCTACCACATAAATTTTGGCGCTCAAGGGTGATCCCTCCTGTTGACAGATTTTCAGTGTCAAAAGAGAATTTTCTCTTTCGGAATTCAGAAAATTTATCATTATAGCAGGTACACTGGAATTTATAGACAGCTGAAAGTTAAAACCATTGTCCCACAATTGTCAGGTCAGTACAATTTGTTTTTTATGTTTCTTATTTTATCATCCGGTTACAAGGAACAACGGAAAAAAGGCAGATATCCAT
>JBAVDL010000112.1:0-1956 GCA_049587175.1 Thermoactinomyces sp. | reverse complement strand
CCCTCATACCCTTCCAGGATCAGGTTGAGGGTTTCGATCATGCGGCGGGTTCCGTATTCCACGCCCTTTCCGACGTGTTTCCCGCAATGGACCACGGCTCCGACCGCCCCGTACGCCTCCGCGATCCGCAAATCTTCCTTGATGGAACGGATGGTCACCTCGCGCAGGTCTTCCTTGGGAGTGGACAAATTGGTGATGTACGGTGTGTGGGCCACCAGAACCAGCCCGTTTTCGCGGCAATAGCGGACCCCTTTTTCCGCATCCTCCAGGTCCAGTTTTTTAGGCCTCAGACCCCGGGGATTTTTGGTAAACACTTGAAAGGCTTCGGCCCCCAGCTCCTTGGCCCGCTGAGAGGCCTTCAAAAACCCCTTGGACACGCTGATGTGACAACCGATCTTCATGGAAAATCGCCTCCTGAAAGAAGAGGGCGCCTGCATTCCCGGCGGGCGCCCAAGACCTTTTCCATGATACCATTTTCCCCGGCTCGGCCGCAACAGGAAGCCGCTGTTCCCCCCGGCCGTCCCGTCGCTTGTCAAGGAAGGAATCCGACCCCGCCGCTTCCCGAATGACAGGTGACCCTAAGCGGGCATTTCGGGCATCGGGGGGCCCTCTTCCGGCAGAACTCTTTTCCCAGTTCCACCAAGTGCGCGTGCAGCAACTGGAGCTGAACGGGATCCTGAATCTCCCGAAGCACCTCTTCGCGGATCTTCTCTCTCGTCAAGGCCTCTCCGAACCAGCGGGAAGCGATTCGCTCCGCATACGCATCCCCGACAAACGCCGGGCGGTCAAACACGTAAAGCAGGATCGTGTCCGCAGTCTCCGGCCCGATCCCTCGGATTTGAAGCAGCCGGCCGCGGAGGTCGGAGGCGTTTTCCGCACCGTCCCGAACCCGGAGGAAGAGGCGGCACACCTCCCGGATCGCCGGCACTTTGCTCCGGTAAAAACCCGCCGGCCGGACGGCCGCGGCCAATTCCTCATCCGACGCCTGAAGGACGGCATTCGGGTCGGTCAAGCCGCGCTCCCTCAATCTCCCGATCGCCCGTCTGGCGTTTTGCCAGGTGGTCCGCTGGACCAACACGCTTCCCAGGCACCGAAAAAAGCGATTTTCCCCTTCCCACCATTGGTCCGCCGTCAGCTCCGGCCTCCAGCGGAAAAGTTCCTCCCGAAGCAGGCTCCAGCTGCGCTTTGGCGACGGCTCTCCCCGTCTTTTTGCGCCGCCGGCCTCCCCCTCATTCCGGGAGCCATCGACCGCACAATGCACCGAATCCGAAGGGGATTGGCTCTTCCCGCAGGGACGCCGGTTCAAGGCGCGACCACCCGGTTTGAAAGGGTCCCGATGCCCTCAATGGTGATTTCCACTTCATCCCCCGGCGTAAGAGGCCCCACGCCGCTCGGCGTTCCGGTCAGGATCACATCGCCGGGTTCCAGGGGAAAGACGGAGGAAATAAACTCCACCAGCACGGGAACGGGATGAATCAGATCCGACGTGCGGCCGTCCTGCCGGATCTCCCCGTTCACCCGGCAGCGAACCGGCAAATCCGACGGGTCGAGCTCCGTCTCGATCGCCGGCCCCAGGGGCTTGAAGGTATCGAAGGACTTGGCTCGGGTGTTTTGGCCGTCTCTGGCCTGCAAAACCCGGTTGGAAACATCGTTGGCACAGGTGTAGCCGAAGATGTACTCTTCGGCCCTTTCCCGCGGAATGTTTTTTCCCCGCTTGCCGATCACGACCGCCAATTCCGCCTCATGATCGATTCGATCCTCCAGATTGGGCAGGCGGATCGCCTCGCCGGGGCCGACGACGGCGGTGGGGGACACCATGAACATCAACGGTTCCTCCGGCAGGGGTTTTCCCTGCTCCCTGGCGTGTTCCCGGTAGTTGAGCCCGATGGCGATCAGCTTGTTGGGAACCAGAGGGGCGAGCAGGCGAACCTCTCCCTCCGGCAGGGACTCCCCCGT
>JBAVDL010000111.1:0-14359 GCA_049587175.1 Thermoactinomyces sp. | reverse complement strand
GGGTTGTTTATTTCATTCAACACGGTAACCGGGAAAACCTTTAGTATCGCCAAATATTTATAAATATTTCTGCTTACTTTATATTTCGCAAGTTATCCACAATTCACGCACAGATTGTGAATAACTTGTGCATAAAACAAATCGCTTCCAATCCATTATTTCGAATCAGAAGCGATTCAGTCTGTTATCTGCTTTCCTGCTGTCCGCGCATATGGGGGAACAAAAGGACATCACGAATAGACGGGCTATTGGTCAGAAGCATCACCAGTCGGTCAACACCGATTCCCAGTCCGCCGGTTGGCGGCATTCCATACTCCAGCGCTTCCAGAAAATCTTCATCCATCGGATGTGCCTCATCATTTCCGGCCGCTTTTTCTTTCTGCTGTGCTTCAAACCGTTCGCGCTGATCGATGGGATCATTCAACTCGGAGAAGGCATTGGCATGTTCCCGTCCCACAATAAACAGTTCAAATCGGTCGGTGAACCTGGGGTCTTGTTCATTTTTCTTCGCCAACGGAGAAATTTCTACAGGATGTCCATACACAAACGTTGGCTGAATCAGTTTATCTTCCACTTTTTGTTCAAAGAATTCATTAACAATATGACCAAATGTCATAAATTCGTTAATTTCTACCCCATGTTTTTTCGCCAGTTGGCGTGCTTCTTCATCTGTCATTGACTGAGTGAAATCAATCCCTGTTTCTTCCTCAATCAACTCCGTCATAGATTTGCGGGCCCAACCCGGAGAAAGATCCACTTCATGCTCCTGGTAGGTGATTCTGGTCGTTCCCAATACTTCTTCAGCAACATGGGCAATCAGGTTTTCCGTCAAATCCATAATGTCATGAAAATCAGCGTACGCCTCATACAACTCCAGCATCGTAAACTCGGGATTGTGCCGGGTGGATATTCCTTCATTCCGGTAAACACGCCCGATTTCGTATACCTTTTCCATTCCGCCCACAATTAGCCGTTTTAAATGAAGTTCCAGTGCGATCCGCAAGTATAAATCCATATCCAAGGCGTTGTGATGGGTAATAAAAGGACGGGCGGCCCCGCCACCGGCAATGGCGTGCATGGTCGGTGTTTCCACTTCCAGATAACCCTGTTCATCCAGATAACGTCGCATGGAAGCGATAATCCTGCTGCGGGTGACAAATGTATCCTTGACTTCGGGATTCATGATCAGATCCAGGTATCGTTTGCGATATCTCAGTTCCACATCTTTTAATCCATGATATTTTTCCGGAAGCGGACGAAGCGATTTGCTCAAAAATGTTACCTGATCTGCCTTGACGCTGATTTCTCCCCGGTTGGTTTTAAATACCTGTCCTTCAATTCCCAAAAAGTCCCCCAAATCGGAAACAGCAAACAGATCATACTGTTCTTGTCCCACCCGATCTTTCCGTACATAAATCTGAATACGCCCGCTCGTATCCTGAAGATGGGCAAAAGAGGCTTTCCCCTGTTTCCTTTTGGACATCAAACGGCCGGCAATTGTTACTTTGATGTTTTTTTCCTGCAACTCCTCTTTTGACAAGGAATCATACTGTTCACGAATTTGTTCGGCAAAATGTGTGCGTTCATATCGGTGTCCAAACGGATTGATTCCTTTATCCCTTAATGTTGAAAGCTTTTCCCGCCTGATTTGAAACAGGTCGCTATGTTCTTCATGACTCATATTCAGCTCTCCTTCGTATATTTCAATTATGCCGTTTTTGATCTGTTGGCTCCTTGACCGGAATTTTCTGCTTCCATCTCTTTGGCAACTTTCATCAGGAGATCAGCCATGCCGTCCCTTGTTTCCTGCTGGTTAACCAGATTCCTGATACGGCTTGCACCTGGCAGGCCTTTCAAATACCATGCTGCATGTTTGCGCATTTCACGGACAGCCACTCTTTCCCCACGCAATTTCATAAGCCGGTCCATATGCAAAACAGCAATCTCCATCTTCTCACGGACTCCTGGTTCCGGAGGAAGTTCACCCGTCTCCAGATAACAAACGGTACGGTATAACATCCATGGATTTCCCAAAGCTCCGCGGCCAATCATGACACCGTCGCAACCGGTATAATCAAGCATTCGTCTGGCGTCTTCCGGCGTAAAGACATCCCCGTTTCCAATGACGGGAATCCCCACGGCTTCCTTCACTTTTTTAATCCATTTCCAATCGGCTTTCCCGGTATACATTTGCTGTCTTGTGCGACCATGCACAGCCACGGCTTTTCCGCCAGCCTGCTCAACAGCCTTGGCATTTTCAACCACATAGATATGATCCTCATCCCAGCCGATCCGCATTTTCACGGTAACCGGTTTTTCTACGGCTTCTACAACAGCAGCCACCATTTCTCCGATCTTGTCCGGATCAAGCAGCCAACGGGCCCCGGCATCGCATCTGGTTACCTTTGGAACAGGACACCCCATATTGATATCTATAATATCAGCATTTGTCTGTTTGTCGACAATTTTGGCCGCTTCTACCAATGAACTTTTGTCCCCGCCAAAAATCTGCAAGCTTAACGGCTTTTCCCGTTCATCGACATACAGCATTTCTTTCGTCCGTTTATTTTCATGCAAAATGGCCTTATCGCTAACCATCTCGGCACAAACCAGTCCGACTCCAAACTCCTTGGCGATCAACCGGAAAGCGGCATTGCTGACCCCAGCCATGGGAGCCAGAATAACACGGTTTTTAAGAGTCAAATTGCCGATTTTTAACATCTCTGTACCTCCTTTCAAGTATTTGTTTCTATTCAGATTTGGGTTGCCTCCAGTTTAGATATGCCTTGTTTTCCCGGAAGTTCTGCAATCAACTGGGAAATTTTTTTGCCCGTCCCCGGAATTGGAAGATCACCGGCAATTTCAAGCAAGGGAATCAGTACAAACGCTCGCTCTGTCATGCGTGGATGCGGCACAATCAAATTTTCCTGTTGAATAATGCAATGGCCATAGAGCAGCAAATCAATATCAATTGTACGTGGACCCCAGCGAATTTCCCGAACCCGATGCAGTTCCTGTTCAACCAGAAGTAAATGTTCCAGCAGATCGCCAGGCGTTAAAGAGGTTTCGATTTTTATGGCCTGATTGTAAAAAGGCGGTTGATCAACATATCCAATTGGAGCCGTTTCATACAAAGAGGATATTTTCAGTACATGAATCCCTTTGATATGGTTTAAGCGTTCAATTGCCCGGTTCAGTTGTTTTTTCCGGTCTCCCAGGTTGGCCCCCAATCCCAGATATGCCGTTACTTTATCTCTCATGCCTTTTCCTCACAATTTCTACGCCTACGGACTGGTAATGACCGGGTATTGGCGGATTCGGCTTGGTAATTCGCACCAATACTTCTTCAACCGGGAAATCTGCCAGTAAACGACCGGCAATCTGTTCTGCCAGCTTTTCAATCAGCTTTACACGGGTTTCCGTCATTTCTTGCCGGACGCTCTCATACACTTTTGTGTAATCCACAGATTTCTCAAGATCATCTGTTGTTCCCGCCTCTTTCAAATCCAGTTTCATTTCAAGATCAACATAAAAGTGCTGGCCCAGCCGGTTTTCCTCGGGATAGGTTCCGTGATACGCATAGAACGATAACTGTTTCATGAATATTTTATCCACTAGTCTGCCTCCTTGTTGGAAACCCCGTACAGCATGGCATCCATCATACGACAAACCCGGCTCATCTCTTTTACATCATGAACCCGGACAATCCGGCATCCTTTTACAATCCCGAGAGCAACCGTAGCTGCTGTTCCTTCCAAGCGATCGTCCGTCGGCAAGCCCAGGGTATGACCAATCATTGATTTCCTGGATGTCCCCAACAGAACAGGGTAACCCAACTCTGTGATTCGCTCCAGGTGCCGCATTACCGTCAGGTTTTCTTCGTAATTTTTGGCAAACCCGATTCCCGGATCCAAAATGATGTTTTCATCCTTTACCCCGGCCTGTTTCACATTTCGAACCATGGCCAGGAGATCTTCACAAATATCATCCATTAATGAATCATAACGGGCATCCTGCCGATTATGCATCAAAACAATCGGAACATCCAGTTCAGCCGCAACCCGGGCCATTTCAGGATCTTTCATCGCTCCCCATATATCATTGATAATATGGGCTCCAGCCAGAATGGATTTTCGTGCTACTTCCGCCTTATACGTATCGACTGAAATCGGAACATTCAGTTCACGATGCAAAATTTCAATTACCGGAATCAAACGGGACAATTCCTCTTCTGCAGATACATATTTTGCCCGGGGCCGGGTGGATTCCCCGCCAATGTCAATCATATCTGCACCATCACGCACCAGCTTTTTGGCATGCTCAACCGCCTGCTCTACCTGATTGTATTTCCCGCCATCCGAAAAGGAGTCAGGTGTAACATTAAGAATTCCCATCACCAGGGTGCGTTTATCATAAGAAAGAGAATAGGGACCAGCTTTAATAACAGACTGTTTCATCATTGTTGCTCCTCTCGCTGAATAGATGTTTCAGGTTCACTTAACCTTACCGTGTACAGGCAGCGGGAAAAACCAAACAGATTTTGGTCCTGAAACAAAAAAGTTTGCTGACAATATGTTCTGCCAGCAAGCCATCCCGAGTAGTCTTGAACATTATAAAGAAGGAAAACGGTCAGTCACTGCCGACTGTCAAACGGTTGCTTAAGATCCAACTCTTTGCGAACTGATACAAACAATTCCTTTCCTTCATGGTTACACAGGTAATTTTGCCTGAATAAAATTGGCAAGAATTTGCTTTCCATACTCGCTCAGGATCGATTCCGGATGAAATTGAACCCCCTCAACCGGTAAATGGCGATGGCGAATGGCCATAATCTCACCCTGATCTGTTTCTGCGCTGATTTCCAGTTCCCTGTTTAATCCGTCACGGTCAACAATCAGGGAATGGTAACGAGTCGCCGTAATCGGTGACGGGATTCCCTTGAAAATTGAACGTCCATCATGGATAACCGTTGAAGTTTTACCATGCATGAGACGGTTTGCCGGAATCACTTTTCCTCCAAATGCCTGTGCAATCGCCTGATGTCCCAGACAGACCCCCAAGATTGGTACTTGCCCACTCAATAATTTGATTAATTCCAGACAAATCCCGGCTTGGTCTGGAGTTCCAGGACCGGGAGACAAAACAATCTTCTCTGGCTTCTTCCTTTTTATTTCATCGATCGTAATTGTATCGTTGCGTACAACTTCAATCTCTTCTCCCAGTTCACCCAAATATTGTACCAAATTGTACGTGAAAGAATCGTAATTATCTACGACCAGAATCACTCAGCTCATCTCCTCTCATTCTCATCAATCCAGGCTCTTCTAATCATATTATTTTAACATATGGCTATCGACAAAAAAAGCTATCCTTGTTTACAGGATAGCCCAGATACTAAAAATATATATCAGCAGAAAGAAGTTCAATCCGCTCCGTCTTCGCCGGCAAATATAGTCAAATTGTTTCCATTCCGGTAGTTGTCCTGATAAAGGATAACTTCGGCAATTTATTCAAACTGGAACAGGGGAGTGGTCAAATAACGTTCACCACTGCTTGCCACAATAGCAACCACTTTTTTTCCTTCTCCCAGGCGACGGGCAATTTTTATTGCTGCCGCAATGGTTGCCCCTGAAGAAATTCCCACAAGAATACCTTCCTCCCGTGCCGCGCGGCGTGCCCACTCAAATGCTTCTTCGTTATCAATTTTCAGCACTTCATCATATATATCTGTATCAAGAATACCCGGAACAAATCCTGCACCAATCCCCTGAATTTTGTGGGGTCCCGGTTTTCCTCCGGACAAAACAGGGGAAGCGGATGGTTCAACAGCAAAAAGTTGGACATCCTGATTATTTTCTTTAAGCACTCTGCCTACCCCTGTAATAGTTCCGCCTGTACCAATACCTGCAATAAATGCATTCAGTTTACCACCGGTTTGTTCGACGATTTCTCTGGCTGTTGTTTCATAATGGGCTTTTACGTTGTCCGGATTTTCAAATTGCTGCGGCATAAAATAGTCGGGATTTTCCTTTTTGATTTCTGCTGCTTTTTCAATTGCGCCTTTCATTCCTTCAGCTCCCGGTGTAAGTACAAGCTCGGCTCCATATGCCTTTAACAAATTTCGCCGTTCAATGCTCATCGTATCCGGCATCACCAGGATAGCCCGATATCCTTTTGCAGCAGCAACCATAGCCAGGCCAATGCCCGTATTTCCACTGGTCGGTTCCAGGATCGTGGAGCCCGGTTTCAGTTCTCCCCGTTCTTCTGCTCCTTCAATCATGCTAAGGGCAATCCGGTCTTTGACACTTCCGCCCGGATTAAAATACTCCAGTTTCAAATAAATATCTGCATCCGACTTGCCGACAATCCTGTTCAGCTTTACAAGTGGTGTTTGGCCAATCAGTTCAAGGATATTGTTACCAACCCGCATAAGAAAATCCTCCTATTCCGATTAAACATATAGGATTTATTGTTTTCATGATATCAACAATCGGTAGTTATTGTCAATTCAATTTTTCCAGAATACTTTTTAATTGATCCCCGTCAAACAAATAGGTTTCATTGCAAAAATGACATTTTACCTCAGCCTGTCCCAGTTCATCCAGAATAGATTGTAGTTCTTCCTTGCCAAGGGCTCTCAGCATGGCCATCGACCTTTCACGGGAGCAATTGCATTGAAAACGAACAGGAGTTTTGTCCAGAATTTCCATATCCTCCCCGATTAAAAAGCGCAATAGATCTTCAGGAGTTTCCCCATTTTTTATCCGCTCCGAAATCGAGGAAAGCTTGCCAATCTGCTGTTCCAATTGTTGAATTTTCTCTTCTGTTGCTCCAGGCAGGACCTGAATCATATAGCCGCCTGCTGCAAGAATCTCTGCTCCTTTAACCAGTACGCCCAGCCCGACCGAGGAAGGCGTCTGTTCAGAGATCGTAAAATAATAGGTAAAATCTTCCCCGAGTTCTCCCGAAACAATGGGAGAGGAGCCGCGATAAGGCTCTTTTAAACCAAGGTCTTTCAAAACATACAGCGTTCCCTTGCCAACAGCTGAAGCTACATCAAGTTTATGGCCCTTCCGTTTTCCCTCAACTTGCGGATTGTCCACATACCCCCGTACTTGCCCCTGGCCATCTGCATCCACCATGATCCGTCCGATTGGTCCGTCTCCTTCAATGCGTATATGTACTTTATGCTGTTTTTCTTTCAGGGTAAGTCCCATCATGGCTCCCATGGTCGCTGTTCTTCCCAGGGCAGCACTGACGACAGGAAAAGTATGATGCCGTTGCTGCAATTCCTGAACAAGGCCGGTAGTAAGGGCAGCAAAGGCCCGCACCTGCTTGTCTGCTGAAATTGCCCGGACTGCATAATCTTCCATCTTTAACCATTCCTTTCTATGAAAAAAGGAACCCCTTGTTGCAAGAAGTCCCTTTTTTCATCCGTTTACTTGATGTTTCGTTCGTAAATATATCTCAGCCCTTCAAGTGTCAAAAAAGGATTGACTTCATCAATTGTTTTTGTATCTTCACTGATTAATGGAGCTAATCCTCCTGTTGCCACCACCCTGGGTCGCTTGACAAAAAGTTTTTTCATGCGGGAAACGATTTCATCCACAACTCCTACATATCCATAGTATATTCCGGCTTGCATCGATTGAACCGTATTTCTGCCGACAACTGAATCCGGCCTTGTAATCTCCACCCTTGTCAATTTTGCTGCCCGCTGGTACAAAGCTTCAGCTGAAATATTGATCCCCGGAGTAATAGCACCGCCAAGATAGTCGCCGGCTTCGTCTATATAACAGAAAGTGGTAGCCGTCCCAAAATCAACAATAATCAATGGCGGCCCGTATATTTTTATACCTGCGACTGCATTGGCAATTCGGTCTGCCCCCACCTCACGCGGGTTATCATACTTTATATTCAGACCGGTTTTCACCCCGGGTCCCAGGATCACCGGAGTCTGGTGGAAGTATTTTTCAATCATCAGACGCAAGACAAATGTAAGCGGTGGAACAACCGATGAAAGAATCACACCCTCAATTGCTTCCATGTCTACATTTTTATCGAACAGCAAATTTTTCAACTGTATGCCGTACTCATCTTCCGTTGCATTGCGATCTGTATGTATTCGCCAATGATGCAGAAGTTTTTCCTGATGATATATCCCCAGCACAATATTGGTATTCCCGACATCCATGACAAGTAACAATTTTTTGCTCAAGTTCTCCACCTGCTTCAACCATGTTTGTGACTTCAATTAAATCCGTCAATCTTCCATCTTCATTTTAGCTCCGGCAAAAAAGAGGCGTCACCGCCTCTTTTTTCAAGTGGTTTATTTTTTATCCGAGTCATGATTTACCGGATCATTGTCAACAAATGGGTTCGTGTTCAAAGAACGGGTATCCTCCCTGTTTGACTCGGTACTGGAACCATTGAGAGGCGTGTCAGATTGGTTTTGGGAAGTGTCATCCTGCTTTCTTGATTCATTTTTATCGTTGCTGTCATCTTCCTTTGATTGGATGTTCACCTTTACCTGATCATCTTCTTCTATTTTCCCGTTTTCAAGAAGTTGCCTGATTTGCTCCCCGTTCAATGTTTCCCGTTCCAGCAAGGTTTGAGCCAGCAGTTCCAGCTTGTCCCGATGCTCCAGAAGCAGGTTTTTCGCCCGTTTGTAGCAGGAACGAATCAGATCCTGCATTTCGGAATCAATCTCATAGGCCACCTTGTCGCTGTAATTGGATTCGTGACCGAGATCGCGCCCCAGAAATACCTGTCCCTGGGAACGTCCGAATGTCATGGTAGCCAGTCGTTCACTCATTCCATATTCAGTAATCATGGAACGGACAATCCCGGTTGCTTTTTCAAAATCATTGCTGGCTCCTGTACTTATTTCACCGAAAACAATTTCTTCGGCAACCCGTCCGCCAAGCAGACCGGTTACCCGATCCAGCAATTCGTTCTTGGTTGCCAGGTACCGGTCTTCTTTGGGCAGCATCATCGCATAGCCACCGGCCTGTCCGCGCGGAACAATGGTTACTTTATGAACAACATCGGCATTGGGCAGATAATATCCGCACAAGACGTGTCCGGATTCATGGTAAGCAACAATCTTGCGTTCCTTCTGGCTAAATACCCGGCTTCTTTTCTGAGGACCTGCAATAACGCGGTCAACTGCTTCTTCGACTTCTTCCATCGTAATTTTCTTCTTGTTATTTCTTGCAGCAAGAAGAGCTGCCTCATTTAACAGGTTTTCCAGGTCTGCCCCGGAAAAACCGGTTGTACGCTGGGCAATCAGTTCCAATTTCACATCATCTGCAAGCGGCTTGTTGCGCGCGTGCACCTTCAATACTGCTTCCCGGCCTCTGACATCAGGCCGGTTAACCAGAATCTGACGATCAAAGCGGCCGGGGCGCAACAATGCAGGGTCAAGAATATCCGGTCTGTTCGTTGCTGCCATAATGATAATTCCGGCATTGACATCAAAGCCATCCATTTCTACCAGCAACTGGTTCAATGTCTGTTCGCGCTCATCGTGGCCGCCGCCAAGGCCGGCACCGCGCTGACGCCCGACAGCATCAATTTCATCGATAAAAATAATACATGGTGCATTCTTCTTGGCTTGTTCAAACAGGTCACGAACACGGGATGCTCCCACGCCAACAAACATTTCCACAAAGTCAGAACCACTGATGGAAAAGAAAGGAACCTTTGCTTCCCCAGCCACTGCCCTTGCCAAAAGCGTTTTCCCTGTTCCGGGAGGACCAACCAGCAGGACACCTTTCGGAATCCGGGCACCCATTTGCACATATCGGCGATTGTCTTTCAGGAAGTCAACTATTTCAACAAGCTCAGCTTTTTCTTCATCTGCACCCGCTACATCATCAAAAGTTACCCGCCTTTTTTCTTCGTTATACAGCTTGGCTTTGCTTTTGCCAAAGTTCATGACACGGCTTCCGCCGCCTTGCGCCTGATTTAACAGAAAGAAAAAAAGGAACAGAATAACTACAAATGGTATGATGTACGTAAATAAGGTGATCCAGATTGAGTCACCCTTTGGTTTTTCATAATTCACCTTTACATTGGCTTTTTGCAAATCAGTCAGAACCGTTGAACCATAGTCGGCTGGTCCACGTGTTACAAAAGATTTATTGGGTTGGTTTTTAAACTTACCCTCAATATGATAAGTACCCCCATCCAACTGCACTTTGATATCTGTCAGTTGATTGGCCAACAATTGTTTTCTGTACTGATCATAACTTAGCTGGTTTGTATCTGTTGCCGGGTTGGCAAACATGTTTACAACCGCTATGGTTACAAGGATGAGGATAATATATAATACTCCATTTCTGAGGAAGTAGTTTTTCATCCCTGGCCTCCTCTCAATCCGCTTGTATCATTTTATCACAGCAAGTAAATAATTCTCAACAAAATCTAAAGGGACTGGCGGGTGTAAATCTCTTTCTTGAGAATGCCTATGTATGGGAGATTTCGATATTTCTCCGCATAATCCAAACCATAACCGACGACAAAGGCATCAGGAATCGTAAACCCGCAATAGTCTGGGTGCAAGTCAACTTTCCGGCGTTCCGGTTTATCCAACATGGTGATGATTTTTACTGATGCGGCATTCCTTCCTTTCAACAGGTCAACCAGATAGCTAAGAGTCAGGCCTGAATCAATAATATCTTCGACAATCAGGACATGACGTCCTTCGATAGATGTTTCCAAATCTTTAATAATTCTTACAACCCCCGAAGAAGTTGTAGAATTCCCGTAGCTCGAAACTGCCATGAAGTCAACCTCGATCGGGATTGTCATTTCCCTGATCAAATCAGCCATGAAAGGGATCGCACCTTTCAACACGCAAATACATAACGGATTTAACTCTTTATAATCCTCAGAAACAATTCTCCCCAGTTCTTCTACCTTTTTCTGAATCTGCTCTTTTGTAATCAGTATTTCAGCGATATCTTGCTGCACAATGACTTCCTCCTAACTTTCGCAATTGCTTCCGTCATTCATTTCAGTCGGAACCCCAAGGTCCCATAACAAATAAAGAAAACGTGAAGTAGCCGGCGTAACAAGCGCCTTGTCAGATCTTTTCACTCCCGGAATCCAGATCAGTTCCTCCCCGGATCCCACAATCGGATAACTTGTTCGCAATTTCCTGGGAATTTTTGCTTCCATCATTAAGCTCTTAACTTTTTTTCTTCCGCTCATACCCAGGCAGTGCATTTTATCTCCTGGTTGCCTTGCACGAACATAAAGCGGTTCCTTGAGCAAATCCAGATCAAAAACGGCCTTGTCCCGGACATTTTTCAATCTATGTATGGGTTTGTCAGATTCGATTATTTCTATTGTACCCAAGAATCCCGGTAATGAAGCTTTCCCGGAACGGGGTAACCAAATACGTTTCTGAATTTCCTGCTTTGGTCCAACATTATCCGGTTTTGAGGGATTTTTTTTGATAATCAGGTTGCCATATACCCGCTCAGCAACAACTTCATTAAACAGATTAATCATCGCAGACGGATTTTGGTTTTTGGCCAGCTTCAGAACTTGATCTACCTTGTCAAGGGATAGTTCTGTCATATCCTGATGGCAAAGATAACTTAATATTAGTTTAACCACTCTTCTTTGTAAAGCAACTGACAGGTGAAGAAAGCCTGAATTGTCCAGAATATAACACTGTTCATCCCGATTAATGACAACTTGTTCAAATGCCTTATTCACCAGGGTTTCCCACTCTTTTTCTTCTTCCTGAATAAGATCGGTTAACTTCAGGATCGCTTCCTCAACCCTGGGATTAAACGTTTTTAACAAAGGAATCAGTTCCTGCCGAATGCGGTTGCGTGTGTAAACGGATGACCGATTGCTGGAATCTTCACGGTAAATGATCCTGTTCTGTTCGCAAAACCTGATAATTTCTTCTTTGGTAAACCCGAGAAACGGACGGATCAGCACATAGTTCTCCCAATTTCTTTTCCATTTCATTCCTGCAAGCCCCTTTAATCCGGTTCCCCGGATCAATCGCATCATCACCGTTTCTATCTGGTCATCGACATGGTGGGCAAGTGCCAATCGGTCAACCTTTCTCTTATCAGCAATCTGTTTAAACGCCTGATAGCGCAGACGGCGGGCAAGTGCCTGTTTGTTCCCGCCGTGTTGTTTCAGTTTTTCAGGTACATTGATATGAACCACATCGACAGGAATTTCCCAGGCTTGCGCACAGCGTCGAACATGTTTTTCATCCTCATCACTTTCTTTGCCACGCAGATGATGATTGACATGAACAGCAAATAACCGGAAACCGAAATCCTGCTCCAGCTGCTTCAAAGAAAACAGCAACGCCATGGAATCCGGCCCTCCGGAAACTCCAACCAGAATTTTGTCATCCGGTTTGATCAGTTCTCTCGACTCAATTTCTTGATAAAGCCGTTTCAGGAACAATATCATCTTCCCCTTATAAAAGAAAGGCCCGGGATCCCCCCGGGTTTATTTAATATTCTACCCTATCCCATCATATCCTTTTTTAAGGAAGGGATCAATTTTATTAAGATGACTGGCTGGCATCCTTTGGATTCCGGTTGTTTGTTAACCGACTGTCTGCGGACGAACGAGTTTTTTTACCCCCGGCAAGCGAATAGTGGACCACTCGGGAGCATGTTTCTCCACTTTGGATACAACAATCGTCATATCATCCATAATTCGCCCTTTATGATACCGGACCATTTTTTCCAGAAGGCAATCAGCAAACCCTTGGGGATCTTTGGTATCAATTTCCTTGATCAGACGGGTCATAAATGCGTCTTTGTTGACCGCATGCTGCGGAGCATCATAAACTCCGTCTGTCATCAGAATAATCATATCCCCTGGTTGCAACTGCATTTCGATCGGTTCAAATTCGATATGGTTGAGAATGCCAATCGGGGGAGTTGCAGCCGACAAGGTCATCACCTTTTTGCCCCGTTTGATAAAACCGGGAGTAGATCCAATTTTCATAAACCGCCCTGCCGCGGTATTTAAATCTATAATTGCCAGGTCAATCGTCGCAAACATTTCATCCGCTGACCGTAAACTGAGGATGGAGTTAACTGTATCCACAGCTTTCTCTTCATTCATTCCGGCTTGCAGGAGGCGGCGTAACAGTTTTAAAGCCGCACTGCTTTCCTCCTTTGCTCTCTGACCGTTTCCCATTCCATCCGACAACGCCACTGCATACTTTCCCGTCCCCAAATTCATGTAGCAATAGCTGTCTCCGGAAATAACTCCTCCACCTTTGGCTGCACATGAGGCGCCCGTTTTTATCTCGAACCGTTGTGCTGATCCCAGGGTAATCACCGCACCAGGCGATCCGTCCCTGACCACTTTCCGGTAAACGGCTATCGGCTCTCCCAGGATTTCTGTAAGCAACGGGGCAACCAGTTTTTTACATTCATCCAGCCCTCCTTCTGTTGGCATAATCACTTCAATTTCTACTTTTCCTTCTTCCAGATTAATAATTTCAACACGCTGAATGGACAGTCCAAGTTCCTCGAGAGCTTCATGGATTTGCTCTTCATGGGCAGTCAGGACTTGTGACTCATGCCGAATCTCCTTGGCCAGCCTGGACATGACTTCGGCCATGCCGGCAAGTTGATCCGATACCAACCGGCGGGATTCATGCATTTTTTCTTTCCAGTATATATTTTGCTCATAGCGCGCATATTGCCGCTGAATGGAGGCAAGTACTTTTTCACTCCGCACACAATGACCTTGCCAGGATTCAGGAATTGCAATCGGCCGCTGCGTTCCGTTTTCTTCTACCATGGCCATCAGATTCATCATACCTTGATAGGTTTTTACTACTTTTTGCTCCCAACATTGTGCAAACTTGCCGCATCCTGTACAAGCCTGTTCCATAATTTCCGAGATGAAGAACTGGGCCTGATCTTCATCTTCCTTTTTATGCTTGGTCACATCCTCCCGAAAGCTGAACGACAACTCCTGGAACAGTTCCGTAAATTTCTCCATTTTGGATGCTGTTACATCCCGTAGCCGCTTGATATATTCCTGATGGGCCATATGATTTTCAAGTGTGCCGGGTACATAGCGGGCCATCGCCTTGAACAGACGATCTGGTGTCAGAAGAAAAAGTACGGCTGCAACGGCTGACTCCTGCATGGACAGCCACATGGCTGAAGTTCCGCCATCATACAATGTCATAATTGCCGATCCCAGCAGAAAACCGATCGATACTCCGATCTTTTTCCCCTCCTTGAAAAGCCCGGCCAACAGGCCTGCAAACGCCAGCAGGCTGATTTGCAAAATAGCCCCGGTATCCGACAAGCTCAAAATAATACCGGTTACCACTCCCATCGAG
>JBAVDL010000110.1:0-31601 GCA_049587175.1 Thermoactinomyces sp. | reverse complement strand
CCCCTGTTTTGTGTGTGCAAGCTGTTTTAACAAGCTGTTCCTCTGGGTCAGCAACTTGTTCAGTTGAGACAGATTGTGCACATATTGGGGACTTACCTGGCCGATTTCCATATCCAAAAAACGCCGTCGGACCTGCGGGCTCCCTTTAACCAGAGCAAGGTCCTCCGGCGCAAAGAGGACAGCAGGCAGTGAGCCGATGTATTCACTTAATCTCTTTTTCTCAATCCCATTACGGCTCACTTTTTTTCCTTTTTCCGATAGATTGATTTCCAGACGCTGGATCTCATTTCCTTTTTTTACTCTTGACCTGATCAGTGCCCGCGTCTGGCCAAAACGGATCAGGTCTTTATGTGAACGCGTACGGTGTGATTTACCGAGTGCAAGGACATACAGGGACTCGAGAATGTTTGTTTTTCCCTGGGCATTGGGGCCAACAAAAAAATGAAGCTCTTCCGGACATTGAAGATGGAGCTCGCGGATATTCCGATAGTGCTTCAATTCCAGCGTTTGCACACGCAAAACAAGATCCTCCTTACTCGCTGACCACCATTACAATCCCGAGCCCGGAAATTTCCACCTGATCCTGAGGATAGATCTTTCTTCCTCTTCTTCTTTCCAATTCGCCATTGATCCGCACCTCTTCCTCCTGCAAAAAATATTTGGCCTGTCCGCCGCTTGAAATCACGTTCAGGCGTTTCAGGAGCTGCCCCAGGGTGATGTATGGCGTATCAATGTTTACTGATTTCAACAATAAGTCCTCCTTGCTGCGGGGTCTTTAACGGGTACGAATCGGTACAATCAGATGGAGTGAATCTTCCCGATCTGTCGGCTGGATCAGAAACGGTGTCATCGCTCCCGTGAATTGAATACGTATTTCGTCACTTTCGATGGAGCGAAGAGCCTCCATCATGTAGCGGGCATTAAAAGAAATACTCAGTTCAGGGCCGTTCACCTTCGCTTCAACCTCTTCAGACACACTTCCGATATCCTGGGCTCTGGAGTTTACCTCCAGTTTTCCGTCTCTTAAAGTCCATTTTATCACATTATCCCGTCCATCTCGGCTAATCAGTGATGCCCGATCAACGGATTGTAACAATTCCTTGGTTGAAGAAACAAGTTCCGTATCGCCATGTTTGGGGATTACCCGGTTTGTATCCGGATAGGTGCCTTCCAACAAGCGCGAATAAAATGACAGTTCGTCCGTTTTGACAAGGATTTGGTTTTCGGCAACCAGAATATCCACATATCCCGAATAGTCACCCAGTGTCTTGGCCAGTTCTGACAGACTTTTTCCCGGAACAATCACATTTTTCAGCGTAATCTCTTCAGAACCTTCTACCTGGGCCTGCTGCCGGGACAGACGGTGACTGTCTGTTGCAACACATACAAGTTCGCCTTCTTCCAGTTCCATCAGCACGCCGGTTAATACTCCGCGGGCTTCATTGGTGGCAACTGCAAAACCTGTTTGGCGGATGAGCGATTTCAAGGTATCTGCTGAGATGCTGAACATTTTATCTGTGGACAGTTGAGGCAAACGGGGAAATTCCACAGGATCCAGCCCATTCAGCTGAAATTCGGCTGTTTCCGAACGAATTGTGGTCTGGAATTTTTCATTGACAGTCCATTCCACTTCCTTGCCAGGCAATTTCCGGACCAGATCTCCGACTATTCGTCCGGGAAGCACCACACTACCCATTTTTTCCATAAATACTTGTTCCAAGTCGTCTTTTTTGGCGGGAACATGCACCTCGATGGAAATATCGGAATTGCTTCCCGTAAGCGTTAATCCTTCCTTATCCACAGCAATTTTTATTCCTGTAAGGATGGGAATGGTGGTCTTGGAAGAAACAGCTTTTGAAACCTGGGATACTGCGTCAACCAAAGCTGATTTCGTTACACGAAACTTCATATCGATCCTCCTTGTTCGGGTAAATAAACTCCTTTTTGGAAAAACCGGATGCAAGTGAAGAATAAACCGGAGCCGTTCTGCATATATATTTTTATAAAATACAGCAGTAATAACAGTAGGGCCTGTGGATAGTGTGGATAAGCTTGTTCAAGCAAGGAGTGAAGCCTGTTTGCTCCTGTGGAAAAGATGTGCATATGCGTGTTACGGTTATCCACATTATTCACAGCGGTCAAGATCCGTACTGAATCCGTTTCTTCAACTGATTGATGACTTCTTCCAGCTGACGGTCTTCTTTCAGAAGACGGCTGATTTTTTCATGAGCGTGAATGACGGTCGTATGGTCACGCCCGCCAAAATCTTCCCCGATTTTGGGCAGGGAAAACTCCGTCAGTTCCCGGCACAGATACATGGCTACCTGTCTTGGAAAAGCTACCGACTTGGTTCGCTTTTTACTTTTAAAATCCTCTATGCGAAGTTGATAATAGTTACATACTGTTTGCTGAATATCCTGAATGCTGATCATTTTTGGCTTTGCATCCGGCATGATATCTTTCAGTGCCTCAAGAGCCAGTTCCGTAGAGACGGGTTGCTTGAGCAGGGCTGAATAAGCCACAACCCGGATCAGAGCGCCTTCCAGTTCACGGATGTTTGTGTCAACACGGTTGGCTATGTAGACAAGCACTTCATTTGGAACTTCCAAGTTATCAGCTATTGCCTTTTTGCGCAAGATAGCAATTCTCGTTTCCAGATCCGGGGGCTGGACATCGGTGATCAGTCCCCATTCAAACCGGGAACGAAGCCGATCCTCCAGGGTGGGAATTTCCTTGGGAGGCCGGTCGCTGGAAATAATAATTTGTTTATTTGCTTCATGCAGGGCATTGAAGGTGTGGAAAAACTCTTCCTGCGTCTGTTCCTTTCCAGCCAAAAACTGGATATCGTCAATTAGCAGGATATCCACAGACCGGTATTTGTTCCGGAATTGGATGGTTTTGTTGTCACGGATGGAATTGATGAAATCATTGGTAAATTTCTCGGACGAGATGTAGACGACCTTGCTTGATGAATGCTTCTGGACATAATGGCCGATGGCATGCATCAGATGGGTTTTTCCCAGACCAACTCCCCCATAGATAAACAGAGGATTGTATGCTTTGGCGGGTGCTTCGGCAACCGCGAGAGAGGCCGCATGGGCAAACCGGTTTCCGGAACCGATGACAAACGTATCAAATGTATAGCGAGGATTCAGCTGGGAACCCTGGTCTTTTTCCATTTCCTGATCAGTATCTGCTTTCTTTTCCGTTTCCGTCTTTGGTTCATTGGTGTTTTTTTCTGTATGGCTGACAAATTTGACCCCTAACCGGGATCCGCCGGTTACTTCCTTCAAGGTATCCCGGACCAGATCGGCATAGCGCGATTCCAGCCAGTCGCGGGCAAAATCATTGGGAGCACAGACAACCAGGATATCATTTTCCAGGTCGATTGCTTCCGTTGCCTTTAACCACGTTTCAAAACTGGGCTTGCTGATTTTTTTCTGAATAGATTTCAAGGTTTTGGACCATAATTCTTGGATGTGAATCACCCAAAGGACCCCCTTCCTGACAATGTTATGAACAGACTTATCCACAGGGAAAACTCCATAATTACCATAGGCAGTCATGTTTATCAACAATATCCACAAGCTGTGGACATTTTTTTCCACAGCTTGTGATTTAATGTTAACCCAGTTATCCACAATTGTGGATATCCACAAATGAAGCCATGATTTTATCCACAAGAAAACAAGAATAGAATATCAAATCAACCCGGTGATTACAATGGGAAACAAAGAGTTATCCACAATTTGTCACGCTGGAAACCTTTTTTATCCACAAGTGTGGATTCTGTGGAAAAACAGAGGATAAGGTCGGGATAGAAAGTGGATATGAAAAAAATATCCACATGTGGATAAACACGCATCGGCTATTCCTTTTCTTGACATGCGTTGCAAATCGTCGCTATAATGATAGAGATTGTCCATCGGTTTCATTACTGGACTTGAATGAAAGAAGGGAGGGTTCCTGGTGCGGTTCAACGCCGTTTGACAACCGTTGGAATCATGAGCGGACCGGTTGTCAGAACGGGGACAGGAAACTGGCCAGGTGGTTTTAAATGAAACGCACATTTCAACCAAGTAACCGTAGACGCAAAAACAACCATGGTTTTCGTGCGCGCATGAGCACAAAAAATGGCCGTAAAGTTATTGCCAGACGTAGAAAAAAAGGAAGAAAAGTATTAACTGCTTAAATTACCGGCCACACATTGTGGCCTTTTTTCCTATTTATTTTCCTATTAAACATGTGTTTTGACTGGTTTATCCTTGTCCTTTTTGCACGATAATGTAAAATAAAAATGTGTATTTTGGTAAGGAAGGAGTCTTTCTTTGCAACGGGAATACCGTTTGAAGAGGCGGAATGATTTCCGAAGGGTGTTCCAGGCCGGGAAATCGTTTGCGAATCGGCAGTTTGTGGTTATCGCCTATGAACGAGCTTCATCCGGGCCGCCTCGGAGTGGCATATCAGTGAGTAAAAAGATAGGCAATGCTGTTGTGCGCAATCGCTGCAAGCGGCTGATCAAGGAAATTACCCGGCATTGGATTTCCAGTCTGCGACCGGGAACCGATTATGTGATCATTGCCCGTACCCCGGTTGTGCAAATGGATTACAAACAGATAAAGTCGAGTCTGTATCATGTATTTCACAAGGGCAAGTTTTTTGTGTCCAGGCCTTCACATTCTTCACAATGAAATGGAGAGGGAACAAAATGAAATGGATCGCTATTGGACTCATTCAATTTTATCGCCATGTTATATCGCCTCTCAAACCGCCAACCTGTCGTTTTGTTCCTACCTGTTCCGCCTATGCCCTGACGGCTTTTCGCAGGCATGGCTTTTTGCTGGGGGGATGGTATACGCTGATCAGGCTGCTTAAGTGCCATCCATTCCATCCTGGCGGTTTTGACTATGTACCGGAGAAAAAGAAGCCCTAAAAATAGATGCAAAAAAGACTCAAGACTAGATGAGGAGGAGTTCCCTTGCGTAAACGGCAACGCCGGATTGCAATATTTTTTCTGGTCATGATGGCTGTCTCGATTCTTTCAGGATGTGCCCCCAATCCGGACCAATACAAGATCAATTTTAATGATCCCAATTTATTTCAAAAGATTTTGGTCATCCCGATGGTTGACCTGCTCGACCTGTTTAAAGACTTTTTGGGGAATTATGGCTGGTCGATTCTGGTATTGACCTTTATTATCCGGCTGATTGTATTTCCGCTTACCCTGAAACAGCAAAGAAGTACCAGGAGGATGCAGGAAATTCAGCCTGAAATGATGAAAATCCGTAAAAAGTATGAGAAGAATCCGCAAAAGATGCAGGAAGAAACCATGAAGCTGTTTCAGAAGCATAATATTAATCCGATGGCGGGATGCTTGCCGCTTCTGATTCAGATTCCGATCCTGTTTGCCTTTTTCCAGGCAATTATGGGAAATGAACATATTGCCGAGTCCAACTTCCTGTACATGCAACTGGGAAGTCCCGATCCATATTTTATTTTGCCGTTATTGGCCGCAGTTACCACGTATTTTCAGCTGATTGTAACCGGTGCGCAAAGCAATCCGCAAATGAAAGTGATGTTATGGGTCATGCCGGTCATGATCTTCTTCCTTGCTTACCAGTTCCCGTCTGCCCTGTCTCTGTACTGGGTATTCGGAAATATCTTCTCCATCGGTCAATCGTTTTTTTTTTCAAGGCAAGATAAAAACAAAGTGATAGAGGGTGCGACTCGTTGAGCAAGTTGGTAGAACGAGCCCGATCAATTGAATTGGCTGTTCAGAAAGCATGTATGGCTTTGGAGGTTTCTCCGGAAGAAATCCAGTATCAGGTGATCCAGCAACCCAAGAAGGGAATTCTTGGGTTGTTCGGCAAGCGGGATGCGATCATCGAGGTTTCCGTCAGGCCAAAGGAAAGCCCTGCAGACATGGCGTATTCCTTTTTGCAAGGGGTTTTGGAGCGAATGAAAATTCCGTGTCATATCGAAACGGACTCCGGAGAGTCAGAAATCCGTTTTAATCTGAAGGGAGAGGAACTTGCCCCTCTGATCGGGAAGCAGGGGAAAACTCTGGATGCTCTCCAGACACTGGTACAAACAGTGGTTTGTCAAAAACACGGATATGCCGCGAAGGTAACGGTGGATGCCGATAATTACCGCGAACGCCGCGAAAAAATCATCAAGGAATTAGCCAGCCGAATGGGTGAGAAGGTTCGCAAGACAGGGCGGGAAGTTACACTTGCCCCCATGCCGGCCAGTGAGCGGAAACTGGTGCACCGCTTTGTCCAGCAGGAGGAGGACCTGACAACCTACAGTGTTGGGAAAGAACCAAAACGATGTGTAGTCATTGCTCTGAAGGACAGACAATAAACAGGTTCCAACTCCTGACCGGGGTTCAGCCTGTCGACAAGAATGGCAGAATGAAGACCTTGAAATCATCTTGAAATAGTTTTTCTGCAATTTGGAACTCCCAATCGGGAGTTTTTTGTTTATCCTGATTCCTTAGCCTTTTAGGAGGCAGGAGTCAAACAACGCCGAGAACCCGACATCCTTGCCCCGGGCTTTCGACATTGTGGCGAAAGGGTGACGAACCGGCAGATGGAGGTTAAAACTCTGCTGGAAGTCTGTCTAGTAAATTTTGCCGGGCAAATTTGACTATGCTAAGATTAATTATCAGGAAACAAGTTGGGGTGTGAAAAGATGGAAACAGATACGATTGCCGCGATTTCGACACCGGTTGGAGAAGGCGGCATTTCGGTGATCCGGGTCAGCGGTCCGGATGCGATTTCTGTTGCTGACCGGATCTACCACGGGAAAAATTCACTGAAAGATGTTCCCACCCATACGGTCCATTACGGCCACATTGTTGATCCTGCTTCAAATGAACGGGTTGATGAGGTATTGGCCACCGTTATGCGGAAACCGCGTACCTTTACCAGGGAAGATGTTGTGGAAATCAGCTGTCATGGAGGAATTGTTCCCGTCCAGAAAACGTTGGAACTTCTCCTTGAGCATGGAGCCCGACTGGCGGAACCGGGCGAGTTTACCAAACGGGCTTTTTTGAATGGGCGGATTGATCTGTCGCAGGCCGAAGCGGTAATGGATCTGATTCGGGCCAAAACAGACAGTGCTGCCAGGATTGCTCTTTCCCAGCATGAAGGAAGACTGTCCCGTTTAATTCGTCGGCTGCGGAACGAGATTCTGGAGATTCTGGCCCATTTGGCTGTAAACGTGGATTATCCGGAATATGATGCGGAACAGATGACCGCACAGTTTTTGCGTGAACGTTGTGAAGAAATTGCCCGTGAACTCCGGAAGCTGCTGAAAACAGCCCGCCAGGGAAAAATCTCTCGCGAAGGGATCAAAGCCGTGATTGTCGGAAGACCCAATGTCGGCAAATCCTCCCTGATGAACGCCCTGACGCATGAAAACAAGGCGATTGTTACAGATATTCCGGGAACGACACGGGATGTCATTGAGGAATATGTAAATGTACGGGGAATCCCGCTTCATCTTTTGGATACGGCAGGCATTCGCGAAACAGAAGACATAATCGAGCGAATTGGCGTGGAGCGGTCTCACCAGGCACTGGCCCAGGCTGATCTGGTACTGCTGCTGCTCAATTATGCCGAACCTCTCACCGATGAGGATCGTCAATTGTTGTCCCTGGTTCACAATCATACATCAATAGTTATTGTCAATAAAACGGATTTGCCCTGCCGGATCGATCTGGAGGAGGTTCGCCGCCTGATTGGCGAAATTCCCCTGATTACGACTTCCCTGAAAGAAGAAAAGGGGATTGATGATCTGGAAGAGGCCATATCCCGCCTGTTTCATTTGGGGAAAGTCGAGCTGGCAGATGGAACCTATGTCAGCAATGTTCGTCATATCCATTTGTTAAGAAAAGCACTTGCAAGTATCAGGGAAGTGATTCAGGCAATTGATGCCGGCGTGCCGCTGGATATGGCAGAAATTGACCTGAAAAATGCCTGGGAATCCCTGGGGGAAGTGATTGGCGAAGCGGTATCGGAAGACTTGATTGACCAGATTTTTTCACAATTTTGTCTGGGGAAATAACAAGAGGTGAAATGGATGGAATATACGGCCGCAAAAGTAGATGTGATTGTTATTGGAGCAGGGCATGCCGGCTGTGAAGCTGCACTGGCGGCGGCCCGGATGGGGTGTTCCACACTGCTGCTTACCCTGAGTCTGGATACGATTGCCTACATGCCTTGCAATCCTTCCATTGGAGGACCGGCCAAAGGACATGTAGTCCGTGAAATTGATGCCCTGGGCGGGGAAATGGGGAGAAATATAGACAAAACCCATATTCAGATGAGGATGCTGAATACCGGGAAAGGGCCTGCCGTTTATGCGTTGAGAGCACAGGCAGACAAGGTTGCTTACCAGCAGGAAATGAAAAAAACACTGGAAACAACGCCAAATCTGACCCTGAAACAGGCGATGGTCAAAAAACTGATTGTGGAAGAGGGAGTTTGCAAAGGGGTTGTTACCCGGACCGGGACCCGGTATTATTCGGAAACGGTTGTTGTGACAACCGGAACGTATCTGCGCGGTAAAATCATTATCGGGGATCTGTCCTACGAGAGCGGCCCCAACAACCAGCAGCCGGCGATTGATCTGGCCCATCATTTGCTGGAACTCGGTTTTGAAATGGTTCGTTTCAAGACAGGCACCCCGCCGCGAATCAACAGGAAGTCCATTGATACGTCCAAGATGACGATTCAGCCGGGTGACGATGAACCCCGAGCTTTTTCTTATGAAACAACCGAGTTTAAAACAGACCAGTTGCCTTGCTGGTTAACTTACACCAATGCCAAAACCCACAGCTATATTCGGGATAATTTGCATCGTGCGCCCCTTTATTCCGGTGTGATCGAAGGCACCGGCCCGCGCTATTGCCCGTCAATTGAAGACAAGATTGTCCGTTTTGCAGACAAGGGACGACATCAGATTTTTATTGAGCCTGAGGGACGGGAGACGATGGAAATGTATGTCCAGGGGATGTCTACCAGTTTGCCGGAAGACGTCCAGCTGGAAATGCTGCGAACAGTCGAGGGGCTGGAAAATGCAGAAATGCTGCGGACCGGTTATGCGATAGAATACGATGCCATTGTCCCAACACAATTATGGCCTTCACTTGAAACGAAGCTGGTGAAAAATCTGTTTACCGCCGGGCAGTTGAACGGGACTTCGGGTTATGAAGAAGCAGCCGCCCAGGGAATTATGGCCGGAATTAATGCTGCACGCAGGGTACAAGGGAAAGAGCCGGTGATTCTGGATCGGTCCGAGGCGTATATCGGTGTTTTGATTGATGATTTGGTAACCAAAGGAACCAATGAACCCTATCGGTTGCTCACATCCCGTGCGGAATACCGGCTGTTGCTCAGGCATGATAACGCCGATTTGCGCCTGACAGAGATCGGCTACAGGGTCGGACTGATTCCGGAAGAGCGCTACAGGCGGTTTGTCCGCAAAAGGGAATTGATTGAAAAGGAAATCCGGCGCCTGAATGAGACAAAAATCAGGCCCAAACCGGAGGTACAGGCCCTTTTGCGTAAAATGGGAACATCGGAGATTAACAACGCTGTGGAGCTGGCCAACCTGATCAAGCGGCCGGAATTGGGCTATAAAGAGATCGCCAGCATTGCCCCGCCGCCGGAACCGTTGCCGCCTGAGGTGACCGAACAGGTAGAAATCCAGCTGAAGTATGAGGGCTATATCAAAAAAGCTCTCCAACATGTTGAGAAAATGAAACGTATGGAAAAGAAACGGATTCCGGATTGGGTAGATTATGATAAAATTGCGGGTATTTCTTCCGAAGCCCGGGAAAAACTGAAAAAAGTGCAACCCATATCCCTGGCGCAGGCATCCCGGATTTCCGGAGTCAACCCTGCTGATTTGTCCATTTTGCTGGTACACATTGAACATGGCGGCAAAGCCTATATGATTGGCGGGGAAAATGAGACCAATTGAAACCGATTGTGATACCGGTCTGATTCTGCTTCAGACCTTTTTCAAGGAGGAAAAGAAAATGTGGGGGAGTTGGTTGCAAAAGGAAGCAGCCGGGTTGAATATCCATTTATCAAGTGAACAGCTTGCCCGGTTTGCCAGGTATTATGAGATCCTGGCAGAAAAAAACAAAGTCATGAATCTGACAGCAATTACGGAGGAAAAAGAAGTCTATATAAAACATTTCTATGATTCATTAACCCTTGCCCGTGTGGTCGATCTTCACACCGTAAAATCCTTGATTGACGTAGGAACCGGAGCAGGCTTCCCGGGAATTGCTGTAAAAATAGCCTTTCCCCATTTGCATCTGGTCTTGCTGGATTCGTTGAAAAAACGGGTAACCTTTCTACAGGAAGTTGTACAGGAACTGGGACTGAAACAGGTGGAATGCATACACGGCCGGGCAGAAGACCTGGGGAAACAGCAGAAGTATCGCCAGGCTTTTGACCTGGCAACAGCCCGGGCCGTAGCCAGGTTAAATGTTCTGGCTGAATATTGCTTGCCTTTTGTCAGGGTGGGTGGAAGTTTTGTTGCCATGAAAGGATCGGATATATCGGAAGAAACAGAAGAAGCCCGTCCGGCTTTGAGAATACTTGGGAAAGCAACACTCGAAATTACATCATTTGCGTTGCCTGAAAACAGGGGGAGGCGCCATCTTTTGCTGATGAAAAAGCGGAAACCGACTCCCGGTGCTTATCCCCGCAAAGCAGGAATACCGGCCAAACAACCGTTGTCCTGAACAAATACACAAAAATGCAAAAAAAGAAGCCGAACAGCTCTTTGTCCCAGAGATTCGGCTTTCTTTGTTAACCCAGGTTATTGATCAGATTGTGCAATCCGCGCAAGGCAATCTTCCTTTTTTCAATTTTGTCTATTTCCTGGCGCTTACGGTTGTTTTGGGAGTAAGGGGTCATGATTTCTTCCCACGAATTATAGTCGCCGTAAGCATCTTCCAATTCAATTTCATCCCGTTTCAGACTGGTTTCCAGGTTCAGGTGGTCACTTTCTGTTTTTTTTAGTGGGAATTCGTTTTTTTTAATGTCATTTGAGTGCTGGCTGAACGGCTGTATGTCTGGTTGTCCGCCAGAAAAATAAGAGTACGGGTTTGCTTCATTATTTTCAGCGGCTTGTTCATCTGCAAACAGGGGGCCTGCCTGTTCCCGGTTTTTTTCCTTGATCTGGCGTGTTACCTTTTCAACAAGGGACTCACGCCGCTGTTTGAAACGGTTTTTTTTGGCTGACCGGACCCGCCTCCGCGGAGAAAAGGGCTCCAGTGGAATCAGTTCATTTTGCTGTTTTTTCTCTGGCGGAGGTGTTTGTTCGTATAATGAATGGTATGAATAATTTTGCGAGTTGGCATCCGGCTCGGGGTATTCCGGTTTCGGGTTGAAATCATTCGGATAGAAGTCCGGAAAGGTTTGCAGCAGGTCATCGTTGGACAGTTCATCTGCTGTTGAAGCAAAATCCGTTTTATGACTGCTGGAAGATTCCTCCGGTTTGGAATCAACAGCTTGCAACCGTTGGTTTCCTGACAGCTTTTTGCGCAGTTTTCGTTCCCGTTCCCGGTATACCGGTTCCTGGATTGTTTCTTTTTCTTCATCAGGAAAGATCTTGTTTCCCGAGAAGGTTGAATTCCAGTCCTGTTCCGGGGTAAAGCCCGGTTCTTCTTCATCTTCCAAATGAACCCGTTCCAACTGGTAAATGGGATATTCTTCATTTGGCTCCTCATGATCCTGGAAAGTCAGCTTGTGCTTGCGGCGCTGCGTTTTTTTCCGAAAAGGGTTCCGTTCCCCAAAGAAAGAAAATGGTGGTTTGGCGTATTCTACTTCCTGCGCTTCAATAATTTCCAGGTCATCGTTGGCTCCCGGCTGTTCACGGGATGATTCGTTGTACAGGGATCCCATATGAAAAGAAGCTTCTTCCTGTTGGGCTGCTTGTTCTGTTTCTGCCTGTTTTACTTGCAACGTGTATGTGTTTGTTTCCAGGGTTTCGGTATGTAAAGTCTGTTTGGTCAGGATAATGTCTCCGTCTTCCTGCTTAATGATATGCGTTTCCATTTGCGAGGAGGGATCGCCGGTTGCAGCGGACTGCTGGACAGCATGCTGACTGATCAGAGTTGCGATCATTTCCGGTTTTAACTCGATGTAGAATGCCTTTTTCCCTTTCTCTTTGAGTGCTTCCACGGTTGCTTTTCCTGAGTTGCCCGTTCCGATGAGAATACAATCGAATTGGGATTCAAATTCTAACATATACTCCCCCTCCTTAAGACCTCAGTCACCTGAATCCCTCTCAACCTTCTTTCTAAACTATTATCTCTTTTTTTCGGGACAATAGCTACCATTATTTTTGATGATTTGACAGATTTCCACAGGCGAAATGATTCATGAAAAGTTTTCCCCCAAGGAATCCCTTGGGGGCTGTTCAGTGCCTATTTTTTTATGGCTTTGCGTTTTTTGCCGGCAGGGTCCCCAAACTTGTCCGGGACATTGAATTCCTGGTGAATGGAGGCAGCTGCTTCCGTTTCTTTTGCCGGAACGGTTCTGGCCTTGGACTGGGCGAATTTGCACAATCCAAAACCATTGGCAAATTGTGCTTCAATTCCATAATCTTCGGCAAAAATCAATTTATCACCAAAACGCTCGCGGTAGTATGGTTTAAACGGAATGGAGGCACCGCCGGTAAGGATAATATAAGTAATATCATCGCCATAGTCGAGACGGTTCCAAACTTCGTCCACCAATGCTTCGCCGACTTCCTTGATCGATTCCTGCACAATGGAACTGATGTCGTAGGTTTTTCCCTTGAAACTGATTTCACCTGAGCGGACAATACGGGGAAGGCTCCAGAGCGGATATTCCTTTCCGTTTCCTGCAGGATCATTTCCCCGCGTAAATTCAAGCAGCCGTTTGATCAGTGTCTGGTATACATTCAACATGGCATGGCGGGAGGTAAAGCTTTGCCGTTTGATAATGGTTTCACCATGAAGGGTTTCAATATCGGATGTACCAAAGCCCAAATCGTTGATGCTTACTTTTTGGATAAACAGGTCTTCATTAAGCAGTTTTCCTTCACGATCCAAAGCAATGTGGAACAAGGTAGCCATCGGCTGGCTGATGACAAACAGGTTTTCTTTTTTGATTTCAAATTCGACTTTGCGCCATGGCAAATTTCCCTGTTTCACCTCAAAGGTGTGTTTCCCGGTCAGGCGGCGTTTCAGCTCTTCTTTGTAATCAATATAGCTGTCCGTCGGCAGGGCGACAGAAACGACAGGTTCCGTGCTTCCTTGCAACATTAGCCCCGTGCTGACACGAAACATAATCAAGTATTCTTTTTCCCGGAACCAGGTAGGACTGAAGAGACGGCGTTTATGGGAATCAAAAAGCTCATCGTCAGCAGCCTGTTCAATGGCCAGTTTTCCGCAAAACCATTCCTGATCCCCTTCATGTTCCCGATACATGATGTTGTGGGGATCGTTGTTATAGGTAATTTCCCCTACGCGATTGGGTACAACCATATTCCGGATAAACATTTTATAAAACTTTCCATTTGCCCTGGTAACAACTTTGGTTCCGTAATACCCTTGGTCATTTCCTATGTACACAGGTACGCTCATTTTTCAGATATCCTCCTCAAGTGAATGAAATCCCCTTCTTCCCATGATTCTATCAATTGTGAAGGTAAAGGGTCAACAGAATAAGGCGAATCTCCAAAGAGTAATTAAATCATTTTTCAACTTTAAAAGATGCCTATAAAAAAATATGAATTCCAGTTAAACAAGACCCGTTGTTGAGCCCGGAAGTAACAGGATAAAAAATCCGATAATCTATTAGACTATTTTGTTCGAGGTCTGGTTTCTGATTCATTTTTCTTTTTTTTACAGTTTTGTGAAAGAAAATATAACTTGTTTTACTTTCTTTATGAGATCATGGGAATCGTTTTCTTCTAAATATCATATAATGGATTGTTTCATGTTTCACGTGGAACATGTGAATCTTTTTCTATAATATGGCGGTCAGGCAGGTGGATGATTTAAAAGCGCGAAATGGTATATTATATGATCCAGCGATCAGAGTTGAGCGTAAGGTGGTGTCTCTAGAATGAAAGAACCATTCTCCAAACTGTTTGGTTTGATCGAGAAGGAACAGGGGGCGGAATCCGGTCAAGTCAAGCAAATTCAGGTTGAAGATATCAGGCCAAGCCCTTATCAACCCCGTACCATATTTAATGATGAACGAATTGATGAACTGTGCCAGACCATACGGGTGCATGGGGTTATACAACCGGTAGTGGTTCGGCCAAAGGGGCGTTATTATGAACTGATCGCCGGGGAGCGCCGCTTGCGTGCAGTAAAAAAACTGGGACTGTCCAAGATTCCTGCTGTGGTGCGCAAAATGAGTGACAGTCAGGCAGCAGCGGCTTCATTGATAGAGAACTTGCAGCGGGAAGAGTTAACCGCTATTGAGGAGGCACTTGCCTATCAGCGATTGATTGAGATTCATCAGTTAACGCAGGAAAGTCTGGCGCAGCGTCTTGGCAAAGGACAATCAACGATCGCCAACAAGCTGCGACTTTTACAGTTGCCTGAAAGGGTTCAGGAGGAATTGAAAAAACGAACGATTACGGAACGTCATGCACGGGCGCTTCTTGCGCTGAAAGACGAATCTTTGCAGAATCAGGTGCTGGACGAAATCCTGGCCCGGGACTGGAATGTAAAGCAGACGGAAGATCGGGTCAAGAAATTGTTGGAACGGAAACCGAAAAAAAATCAGGCGGTACGAAAATCAGTTACCCGTGATTTGCGGATTGCGATGAATACGATTCGGCAGTCGGTTGATATGGTTAAAAAGACAGGGATGGATGTTGTAATTGATGAGCAGGAACATGAAGATTTTGTGGAAGTTGTTATACGCATACCCAAGTAACCATGAATCGGTTTCCTCATGAACTGACTGTTTTTTATTTTATCTTTTTTTCTCCCTTTTTGTTCATTACAATAAAAAGAGAAATGAATCCGATCATGAGGCAACTTTGGCCTCTTTTTCTTTTACGTTGCTGGAGGGTACATAGATTTTCGTAATGGAACGTCCTGATCTTGGACGAAAAAGTACGAAAAAAATGAGGTGGGAAGATGGGCAAAATAATTGCTGTTGCAAATCAAAAAGGAGGCGTAGGAAAAACCACGACTTCCATTAACCTGGCTGCCGGTTTGGCAGCAATGGGGAAGCGGGTTTTACTGGTTGATATTGACCCGCAAGGGAATACAACCAGCGGTTTGGGAATCAACAAGGCCGATGTGAAACAGTGTGTTTATAATGTCCTGATTGATGAAATCCCTGCTGAGCAGGTTGTTTTACCTACCATGATCGAGAATCTTCATATCATACCGGCTACGATTCAGCTGGCAGGCGTGGAGATTGAACTCTCCCAGGCAATTTCCCGGGAATTGCGTTTGAAAAGAGCCTTGCAAACCATACAACTCAATTATGACTATATATTTGTGGATTGTCCGCCATCCCTGGGAATCATTACATTAAATGCCTTGACAGCAGCCAGGTCGGTGCTGATCCCGATCCAGTCCGAGTTTTATGCCCTGGAAGGATTGGGGCAATTGCTGAATACAATTCGTATTGTGCAAAAACATTTGAACAAGAACCTGGATATTGAAGGGGTCTTGTTAACCATGTTTGATGGGCGAACCAATCTTTCCATACAAGTTATGGAAGAAGTGAAGAAATATTTTCAACAGAAAGTTTACGAGACGGTCATTCCCCGAAATGTTCGTCTCAGTGAAGCACCCAGCCATGGAAAACCGATTATCAGTTATGATCCCCGCTCCCGAGGAGCAGAATGCTACAAACAATTGGCCAAAGAAGTGGTGATGCATAATGAGCAATAACCAAAAAGGACTGGGTCGCGGATTGGGAGCATTGTTTAACCAGGTTCAGGTAGATATGACAAATGATGAAGACAATATAAATGAAGCAGATATTTCCGAACTGCGCGCCAATCCCTACCAACCGCGCAAGGAGTTTGACCCGGAATCACTCAGGGAGTTGGCTGAATCGATCAGGAAACATGGTGTCGTTCAACCGTTAATTGTTCGCAAAAGCATTCGCGGCTATGAGATTGTTGCCGGTGAACGAAGGTTTCGGGCTGCGCAGGAAGCCGGCCTGGAGCGTGTACCAATTGTTATACGGGAATTTACGGATGAGCAGATGATGGAGATCGCACTGGTGGAGAATTTGCAGCGCGAAGATCTTAATCCGATTGAAATTGCCCATGCTTATCAAAAATTGATGAATCATTTTTCTATTAAACAGGAAGAGCTGGCAGCACGTGTGGGAAAAAGCCGTTCCCATGTAGCCAATTTCCTGCGGTTGCTTCAATTGCCTCCGGAGGTTCAGGAAGATGTTTCACGTGGAACATTAACGATGGGACATGCTCGGACCTTGCTGGGAGTAAAAGACCGGCAATTGCTGATAAAGCTGGCGGAAAAGGTAAAAAAGGAAAAGCCGAGTGTTCGCCAACTGGAAGAATGGGTACAAAAGCTGAATCAGCAACCGGCTCCTGGCAAAGAGAAAAAGAAAAAAACGGATCCTTTTATAAAGCGTTATGAGGATATGTTGCAGCAGGTTTTCAGCACGCCTGTAAGGATTAAACATGGCAAGAAAAAAGGAAAAATAGAAATCGAATATTATTCGGAACGGGAATTGGAACGTTTGATTGAAATGTTGAATCAGGAACAGGTGATTGAGTAGTTATCAAAGGAGAATGGACATGATCTATTTGGATAATGCTGCATCAACCTGGCCCAAACCGCCTGAGGTGGCTGAAGCAGTAAAACAGGCAATCGTGGATGCCGGTGCCAATCCAGGGAGGGGAGGGCACCAGTTGGCAAGAAAAGCAGAAGGAATAATTGAAGAGACAAGGGGTCGGTTGGCCGAGTTGTTTGGCGTGCGGGATCCGAAACATCTGTTTTTTTGTTTTCATACGACCCATGCCACCAATCAGGCAATCAAAGGATTATTAAAAGAGGGAGATCACTTGATTATTACCGGATGGGAGCATAATGCCGTTGCGCGTCCTGCTTTTTGGCTGAAAGAGAATGCCGGGGTGGATGTAAGTGTTGTGGATGTTCATTCAGCGGATGAATGGGTATCGGCGATAGAAAAAGAGATGCGTTCCAATACGCGGTTGCTGGTTACCATTCATGGGTCCAATGTAACGGGGGAATGTTTGCCTGTACTGGAGATCGGGGAATTTGCCCGCAAACGGGGGATTTATTATCTGGTAGATGCTGCCCAGACTGCGGGATTATTTCCCTATCAACTGGAACAGATGCCGATTGATCTGCTTGCATTTCCGGGACATAAAGGATTGCTGGGACCCCAGGGGACAGGCGGCTTGTATGCTGCTCCCCATGTTCCCCTTCGTCCATGGATTCAGGGAGGGACAGGCACCAAATCGGAAGATACGAGGCAACCTTTTATCCGGCCGACCGGTTTTGAAAGCGGAACTCCCAATACGCCAGGTATTGCCGGATTGGGAAAAGGAGTCGAATTTTTGCTGAGAGTGGGGATCGATTCCGTCTATAAACATGAGAAAACACTGACCAAACGTTTATGGGAAGGATTGTGCGAAATGGACGGAATACAGCTGGTTACGGATCAACCGCCTGACTTGCCTGTTATTTCGTTCAATATTCGTGATGTTGATCCGAACGAGGTTGCCATGATTCTGGATCAGCATTTTCAGATTGCGGTACGCGCGGGATTTCATTGTGCGGCATTAAAACATCGCGGCCTGAAAACCGGTGCCGGCGCAGTGCGGGTCAGTCCGGGTTATTTTAATACGGAAGATGAAATTGACCAGTTTCTTGATGCGATTCAGGAAATTGCCCAGGCATATTCTTTTTGAGGAACAAAATCTTGAAAAATGGAAAAACATGCCGGGGTAGCTATACCTCTGAACATGGCGGGCACAGGTTAAGCAATCAAATTTCGGAAGCAAAGTACTGAAAGTCCGGAGCAGCAGGCACTTCGGAAGGAAACGGGAAAAACTGTCTGAACGGAGGCAAATAAAGAGCCCGCCTGAACCGGCGCTATTTGGTTGTTTTCTTGCAGGGCAGAAACGGGCGGACTCTTGAAAGTTGCCTCAGTCTGTCCCGGTTTATTGGGGAAGGATCCGGTTTTGCCGTTCGGGGAGAGTCATGTGAACAGCTTGTCTGATCGAAGCTGAAATAAACTCAGCCATTTTCATGACCAGATTGAGCCGGGTGTTCTGCAGGACAAAGTACTCCATAAATCCGGCTACGTTTACAATTCCTGAAATATGAATATGTCCCACTTCAGGCAGTTTTTTGTTTACGCCGGCTCCTGGCCGGATCGGCCCCAATCCCGCCTGAATCCAGCCAATGCTTTTCATTTTTCCAAGACAAGCATCCACTGCCAGTACCAGTGCCTGGGGATGGGTATGCGATATTTTGGAAATGGTCTGTTCCAGGTTGAGAGCATGAACAGGATGATCCAGCGTTCCGTAAACTGTCATGGATGGGGGAAGGTCCTTTTCCAGCAAGGAACCGACCAATGGGCCCAACGCATCACCCGTTGAACGATCCGTACCAATGGATATACAGACCACTTCCTTCCAGCAGGGGAAAGAAACGATCAGTTTTTGCAATTGATTTGAAAAGCGATGGATTCCATAAGGGTCGTTGTATTCCACGCGAAAAAGTTGAAAATTCTTTTTGGGCAACCGGGAAGTCCATGATTCTTGCACCGGGATCATTCCTTCCTTCCATCCAAACTCCTTAATCAGTATACGGCCGAAACGGGGAAAATATACATCAGTTAAAAGATTAAGAGAGAGGCACCGGCGCCGAAAAGATTGATTATAATAAAAAAAGGAGATCAGTTTGGGACTGCTACAGGATGGACGAGGAGGAAAAAGGTGCTTTATGCAAGTTTAAGATGGCTGGCGCGAATCTTTTTAAAGGGGTATCATCGCATTCAAATTTTCGGCAAGGATTATATTCCAAAAAAAGGAGCCTTTATATTAGCAGGTAACCATGTCAGTTATTTGGATCCATTTTATATTTCGGCAATGTTGGAAAGGCGAATCCATTTTATGGCCAAGGCTGAGGCTTTCCGGCCATTGCTGTTCCGGATGTTTCTCCGTTTTGCCGAAGCTTTTCCGGTACATCGCGGCAAAACGGACCTGAATTCAATCCGGACAGCCATGTTTTATCTGAAACAGGGCGAAGCGGTAGGCATTTTTCCGGAAGGGAAGATTAAAGGAGACAATTCGTTTGCAGAATTGAAACAGGGCGCCGCCTATTTGGCAGTCCGGGCCCGTTGTCCAGTCATTCCTGTCTTTATTGATGGAACTGAAAAAGCGTTGCCTTCGGGTGGTTTCTGGATTCGCCCGGTACCTGTGGCCATCCGGATTGGCAAACCGATTTTTCCATCTGAAACAGGAAAGAGCAAAGAGAAGCAGGCAGATGTCAGTAACCGGATTCAGCAGGCGCTTCTGGCACTGAAAGAACAGGCACAATGATGAAAACTCCGGTTGAATTTTAATGAGTTCCTTTCTATAATGTAGCAATAAACCGAAAAGAGAGTGATTTCGATTGCAGAAAAAACCATTTGGTTTAGGGGATATTGTTGAGATGAAAAAACCCCATCCATGTGGAACAAATGCCTGGAAAGTGATTCGAATGGGCGCGGATATTCGTATAAAATGCACAGGATGCGAACACAGCGTCTTGCTGCCACGTAGCCGGTTTGAAAAGAAAATGAAGCGGATTCTGGTGCCGGCAAGCAAGCCGGAATAATTGCAGCCTCTCTCTTGATGCAAGAGAGGGGTTTTTCATGTGCCTGATGGAAGTAAAGCAGAGTTTTCGCTATAATTAACGGGGATTATTATCAGTTTGACGGTTAAATCATTTTATCAAGAGCAAGGAGGAGCCAATGTGGCCTTAGCAACAGGAATTGTCGGATTGCCCAATGTAGGGAAATCCACTTTGTTCAATGCGATCACCCGAGCCGGAGCAGAATCGGCGAACTATCCGTTTTGTACGATTGAGCCAAATGTGGGAGTTGTGGATGTACCTGATGATCGGTTGGGAAAAATTGCAGAACTTATCCATCCACAGAAGATTGTTCCTACTTCCTTTCGTTTTGTCGATATTGCCGGTCTGGTAAAAGGGGCAAGCCAGGGCGAAGGACTGGGAAACAAGTTTTTGTCCCATATTCGTGAAGTGGATGCTATTATTCATGTTGTCCGCTGTTTTGAAGATGAAAATATTACCCATGTGGCCGGCAAAGTAGATCCAGCCAGTGATATTGAGACAATAAATCTGGAATTGGTCCTGGCTGATCTGGAAACGGTGGAGAAGCGGTTGGACCGGGTGGCACGCACCAGGAAAAGCGGCGACAAACAGGCCATCTATGAATATGACATTCTGGAGCGTCTGCAAAAAGTACTGGCAGACGGGAAACCCGCCAGAATGGTTGAACTGGATGCAGACGAGCAAAAAACAATCAAAAGCCTGAACCTGCTTACCCGGAAAAACATGCTTTATGCAGCCAATGTGAGCGAGTCGGATATTGCCAGTCCCGAACAAAACCCTCATGTGCAAAAAGTGATGGAAATAGCTGCTGAAGAGGGAGCCGAAGTGGTTCCCATCAGTGCCCAGGTGGAAGCGGAAATTATTGAACTTGAAGGGGAAGAACGGAAAATGTTCCTGGAGGAGTTGGGGCTTGAATCTTCAGGGCTGGACAGGCTGGTTGCTGCGGCATATCGTTTGTTGGGACTGATTACCTACTTTACGGCCGGGGAAAAGGAAGTACGTGCCTGGACCATTCGTGAAGGAACAAAAGCTCCCCAGGCAGCCGGTGTGATTCATACAGATTTTGAGCGGGGTTTTATCCGGGCCGAAGTCATGTCTTATGATGATCTGATTATGGCTGGTTCAATCGCAAATGCCCGCGAAAAAGGGCTGCTGCGGCTGGAAGGAAAGGATTATGTTGTCCAGGATGGTGATATTATTACATTCCGCTTTAATGTTTAAACATTTGCCAGTTTGAAAAAAATGTCCTGCCATTCCTCCGGTTACAAGGATTACCTGGCTTGTACAGGGGTTTTCCATAACAGGGGAGAAATGAACCTGGAAAAGTTCATGTCGAAACCGGATGAATCATTGATTTATGGTTCCGGCTTTGCTAGAATTAATTATCGTACATGAATATCTGTATGTGTACGCCCCTTGCTCTGCAGAAAAAGCAGGGCCGACAGTCCAGAAGGAGGTGTAAAATAGATGCAACACAACTATGAATTGATGTTTATCGTTCGTCCGGATGTCGATGACGAAACCCTGGCAGCAACACGCGAGAAGGTTTATGCGACAATCACCGGGAAAAACGGAGAAATCACCGATAAGGACGATATGGGTAAACGCCGTCTTGCATACGAAATTGATCGTTACCGTGAAGGAATCTATACCGTTGTGAACTTCAAGGCGGAAGCAGATGTTGTGAAAGAACTTGATTATGTGATTGGCATTAATGATAGCATTTTGCGTCACATGATCATCAATGTTGATGAAAAATATGCAAAGCAGTGAGATAGATGCAAGGCTGATCATTTTAAAGGGAGAGGTTTTTCATGATAAATCGGGTCATCCTGGTCGGACGTTTGACGCGCGACCCGGAACTTCGTTATACCCCCAACGGGGTCGCTGTAACGAGATTCAATGTTGCTGTAAATCGGAATTACACCAACCAGCACGGTGAACGTGAAGCTGATTTCATCAATATTGTTACCTGGCGGAATCTTGCCGAAAACTGTGCCAATTATTTGCGCAAGGGATCATTGGTGGGAATTGACGGCCGATTGCAGACCGGGAAATATGAAAACCAGGAAGGGCGTACGGTTTACACAACTGACGTCGTGGCGGAAGATGTCCGATTCTTGGAACCGAAGAGCCGCAGTACTGCCGAAACGCCGGGCAATTTCTCCGGCAGCAGCTACGGCGGCAGCAACCGGAACGGAAATCGTAACAACCCCATGGATGACCCCTTTGCCGATGACGGACAACCGATTGATATCTCCGATGATGATCTTCCTTTCTGAAATCCGTTAGAGGAGGAGGGAATACGAAATGGCACGTCGTCGCGGAAACAAGCGCCGTAAAGTCTGCTACTTTACAGTGAACAAAATCAATTATATTGATTATAAAGATGTGGACCTGCTGCGCAAGTTCATCAGTGAACGCGGGAAAATTTTGCCCCGCCGTGTGACAGGAACCAGTTCAAAATACCAACGCCAGTTGACTCGTGCAATCAAACGGGCACGGCAAATGGCTTTGTTGCCATATACAAATGATTGATCGAAGCAGGGGTGGGAGGACACCCCTGTTTTTCGTATCAAAAGAAGGAATTTGAGAAGAATGTGTGGAAGCTTCTCCTAAATATGCTGTATTTTGGAGGAGTGCAACCTATGAGTCGGCCTGAACGGGGATTAAAAATTGCCAAGAGCATAAAAATCGTCGATTGGCTGAAGATCGAGATTCTGGATCAGATTTCTGCTCTGTTCCGGGGAATCCATTCAGCCAATCAGCATTTGATGATAGATAGCTTGTCAAGTCTGGTTATTTCCGTCTACGTCTTGGCCCGGCGTATGGGTTTTTCCTTTCGTGAACTGGATCAGTCGGTCTCGCAAAAGTTGCGTGAGCATGCCCGTGAAGGACATCAGCTGGAGGAGTGGTATGGGGATCTCTCGCAACTGGATGATTATCTAAACAAGAGGTGACAGATGTTTGCCACAATTTGACAAAGATTATGTAAAAGACAGTTTCCTGTATACAGGACTGTTTCTCTTCATGCTTGCCTCGTTTAACATTCCCTTGATCCATTTGCTCGTTTTGTGGATTCTCCCTTTTCCGTTTCTCGTATTGCGGGTAAAGCAACCGATCAGTGCCATGATTGTGCCGCTGGCCGGAATATTTTTGCTGTACCTGTTCGGGTTGCCATTCTTTTATATTGTAATTGGTCTTCTGGCCTGGTTTACAGGCCTGGGGATGGGAAGTATTTACCGCAGACAGGATTCAACTGGAACAGATGTCGTGTTGGGGGGACTGGTAACCGGTCTGACTGCTTCCTGGATTACGATGGCTGTCATGCAATGGGCGTTTGGTTTTTTTGATGTTCTGAAATCAGCATGGCAGAGCGAATGGGACCAGGCACAGAAAATTCTTGAACAGTCAGGGGTTTCCGTGCCGGAAACAGCTGTTCCGCCCATAGATGTATTTGTAATTGTTTTATTATTGCTGATTCTGGTGCCAATGATTTTGATTACATTTGCAGTGGCAAGGAAATGGCTTGTGACCCGGGGATTTCCCCGCAAAACACTTCCGCCCTTCCATGAATGGCGTCTGCCAAAAGTATTTTTTTATTTCTTTTTGCTGGTGTTGCTGGCCGAATGGTTTATGGCCGGGGACGGAAGTCCGGACGTCAACAGTCAATGGGTAATCGGCATTGTGTTTGTTCTGCACGGTTTGTTTTTTATTCAGGGGCTGGCTTTTCTGGCCTTTCTGTTAAAGCAAAAACGGAAAAGCCGGAGATGGCTGGTGCTGGCTGTTTTATTGGCATGGTTTCCTCCGGTCTCCTTTGTTGTTTTGCTGATGGGAATTGTTGATGTAGGGACGTCGCTCAGAACAAGAATTCTAAAGTAAAATGGGATTTTATGGAACAGGGAAGATTATTTCCAGGGAGTTGCTCGTTTTGCCAACTAGGGTAAAATAAGAAGGAGAAATGGCTGCAGTTCGGATGCAGACGATGGTTTGAGGGGATAAAAAATGCCGAAGTTTGTTATACAGAGATGGCATGGCTATCACATGGTTTTTTCCATGTGTTTCAGTCTTGTTTTAATTGCGTTGCTTTCCACATATAAATGGGTTTATGGGATCATTGGTCTCGTTTTTTTTACGGTTTTGGCTTTGATTTTATACCAGGCTGAACGGGCGTTCCGGAAAGATTTTACGGAATATGTGCTGACTTTGGGCAATCGTATCAAAAATTCCGGGCAGATGGCAGTTGACGAATTGCCGATCGGCATCCTTCTGTATGACCGGGAGGGGCAAATTGAATGGCATAATTCGTTCGTGTCAAAAATGTTGGATCAGGAAAGGCTGGTTGGTGTTCCGCTCGGTGAAGTATTGCCCTCCTTAAAGCAGGAACACCAGGAGCAAAATGGGCTATCCTCGATTGAACTGGGCGATTCGGTTTATCGGGTGATTGCCAGGGCGGAAGAACGTTTGTATTTCTTTTTGGATATTACCCAATTGACCCTTCTCGAAAAGCAGTTACATGATGAAAAGACGGTTTTGGGCTTTATTCATATAGATAATTTTGATGAAGCGGGTCAGGATCTGACGGATCAGGAAAGTACCCTGCTTTTATCCAACGTAACCGGTGCCATTTCCAAATGGGCGCAGGACAATGATATCACCCTCAAACGAATTGAAACGGATAAATTGTTTTTTGTCACACAGCAAAAGTCCTTGGAAAAACTGATGAAAGCCCGGTTTGCCATTTTGGATGTTGTCCGGGAAATGACCCGTCGCGCCAAGATTCCAATAACCTTGAGCATTGGCGTGGCGAATGTCGGCCATACCATGACGGAACGGGCCAGGAATGCACAGACGGCACTGGATATTTCGCTGGCTCGGGGAGGAGATCAGGCCGCAGTTCAGACCGGGGAGCGGATTACCTTTTACGGCGGAAAAACCAATGCTGTTGAAAAGAGAACGAGAGTACGGGCCAGAGTGATTTCCCAGGCGATGAGCAATTTGTTTCAAAACAACAAACGCGTCCTCGTAATGGGGCATAAACAACCGGATATGGATGCACTTGGTGCTGCGGTAGGCATGGTGAAATTTGCCACACTGCACGATTGCCAGGCAGCGATTGTATTGGATGAGGCGGAAGATAACATATCGATTCAACGTCTGCTTGCGGCGATGAAAAATCATGAATATCTGGGTGATCATCTGATCAGTCCGGACAAGGCAATGACCTGGCTTGAGGATCCGGGTACCCTGTTGATTCTGGTGGATACACACAAACCGTCTCTTACCATAGAACCCCGTCTGTTGGAAAGAACAGACCAGGTGGTTGTTATTGATCATCACCGGCGGGGAGAGGATTTTGTAAAGAATCCCGTTCTTGTGTATATAGAACCGTATGCCTCTTCAACCAGTGAACTGGTAACGGAACTTTTGCAATATCAGGATGGCCGTCTGGCAATGGACACACTGGAAGCGACTGCACTCTTGGCCGGAATCGTCGTCGATACGAAAAATTTTGCCTTTCGCGCCGGCTCACGTACCTTTGAAGCCGCCTCATTCCTGCGTCGGCACGGGGCGGATCTGATGATGGTACAGTCCCTGCTGAAAGAGGACCTGGGACAGTATGTGAAAAGAGCGGAGATCATCAAGAATACGGAAATCTATTTCCGGAATATTGCTGTTGCGCAGGGATTGGAAGAAGAGGAATACGACCAGCTGCTCATTGCCCAGGCAGCGGATACCCTTTTGAACATGCAGGGAATCCGCGCTTCATTTGTTATTGCCCGTAGAGATGATGATTTGGTCTCCATTAGTGCACGCTCCCAGGGGGAAATCAACGTACAGGTAATTATGGAAGAATTGGGAGGCGGCGGTCATTTGACAAATGCAGCATGCCAGCTGGAAAACAAATCTTTGGCGGAAGCAAAAAAATTATTGTTAAATGTATTGCATGATACATTAGAGAGTGGGAGGCTGGAGTGATGAAAGTAATCTTGCTCAAAGACATAAAAGGGACTGGCAAAAAAGGGGAAATCAAAGAGGTGGCGGAAGGATATGCCCGCAACTTTCTGATCCCGCGCAAGATGGCAGTTGCAGCCACCGAAGGAAATGTGAATGCTTTGAAAGACCGGAAAAAGCGGGAAGCAAAGAGGAAAGAAAGAGAAAAGCAAGAAGCAGAAGCGCTTGCTGAAAAGTTGAAAGACCTGAAAGTTGTTTTTTCCGTCAAGGCAGGAGAAGGCGGACGGCTTTTCGGATCGATTACTTCCAAGCAAATCAGCCAGGCATTGAAAAAGGACTATCAGTTGAATGTAGACAAGAAAAAGATTCAATTAAGCGAACCGATTCGCTCGTTGGGAGTTACCCGGGTCCCTGTCAAACTTCATCCTGAAGTAACAGCAACCCTCTTTGTACATGTAGTGGAAGAATAGAGACTGCACACTGGAAAGTTGCATTCCGGGGCTGGGGACTTGTACCGGGAACATGTTTCAGGCCAGAATAACCGCGGGCTGACGTGCCGGCAAAGTTGGAAGAAGCGATTTTCGGGTTCCGAGACGCTCCTGATACTGTAAAGGCGGGACAAGAAGGGCCTGAAAATTTTCTTCCTGCAGTTGTTTTTCTACATTCTGGGCACTCCACCTGGAGTGCTTTTTTACGGATTTGGAGGGATTAAAGGAATATGAGTGATCTGTTTGCGGACAGACTCCCGCCTCATAATCAGGAAGCAGAACAGGCTGTTTTGGGAGCCATTTTGCTTGACCCCTCTGTTCTTGTTTCTGTCAACGAGCGGTTGAAGCCGGAAGATTTTTACCGTCAGGCTCACCAGAAATTGTTCCAGGTGATGAATGAACTGGCCGACAAGGGGGAACCGGTTGATCTGGTTACACTTACTGCAGAATTGAGTGATCGCAAGCTGTTGGATGAGGTTGGCGGAGTCCCGTATTTGAATGAACTGGCCAATGCAGTGCCGACTGCTGCCAACGTCAGTTATTATGCCAGAATCGTTGAAGAGAAGGCTATTTTAAGACGTTTGATCCGGGCAGCAACGCAAATTGCAGCTTCCGGATATACAGGACAGGAAGAACTTGGCCAGATTCTTAATGATGCTGAACGGAGAATTCTGGAGATTTCCCAGCGAACCATCCGGGGATCCGGTTTTATTTCCATTCATGATGCCTTGCTGGAATCCTATGAACGGATTGAGGCACTGCACTTCAACAAAAACGGAATCAGCGGGATTCCTACGGGGTATGTGGATCTGGACCGGATGACATCTGGATTGAAAGGGTCTGAGCTGATTATTGTGGCAGCGCGTCCCAGCATGGGGAAAACGGCTTTTGCCTTGAATCTGGCCCAGAATGTGGCGGTGCGTGCACGAAAGACAGTCGCTATATTCAGTCTGGAAATGGCAGCTTCGCAGCTGGTAACACGGATGCTGGCAGCAGAAGGAAATATTGATGCGCAAGCATTCCGGACAGGGAATTTAAATGAGGAAGATTGGGAAAAGCTAACGATGGCGATGAGTACATTGAGCGAAGCTCCAATTTTTATTGATGATACACCTGGCATTACGATTTATGATATTCGCGCCAAACTGCGCCGTTTGCAGGCAGAACATGGCTTGGGGCTGGTGGTGATTGACTATTTGCAGCTGATTCAGGGACGCGGAGGCGACAGCCGGCAACAGGAAATTTCCGAAATTTCCCGTTCATTAAAACTGCTTGCCCGGGAATTTGATGTACCGGTCATTGCCTTGTCCCAGTTGTCAAGGGCTGTGGAACAACGTCAGGACAAGCGCCCCATGCTGTCCGATTTGCGGGAGTCGGGGTCAATTGAGCAGGATGCAGATGTGGTGACGTTCCTGTACCGTGATGATTATTACAATGAGGATTCGGAAAGACCAAACATTGCCGAACTGATTATCGGGAAGCAACGGAATGGACCGGTTGGAAAAGTGGAATTGTTATTTTTGAAAAACTATAGCAAATTTTTGAGTTTGGAAGTAAAACGGGAAGCAATTCCCGAATAATATATGGATTTATTTTATCAATGTTCGATTTTTATTGACTTGGTTTCATGAATACTGATAAAATGAGCTTGTGGTTGGGGAATATTCGGATGCCAAAACAGATAATTCCCTGGCAAAACCTCGTCTCAGGAGGAACGATATATGTCCACGGTTGTTGTAGTAGGTACCCAATGGGGAGATGAAGGAAAAGGGAAAATAACAGATTTTCTTGCTGAAAAGGCAGAAGTCGTTGCCCGTTATCAAGGCGGAAACAATGCCGGACATACCGTTGTGTTTAACGGAGAACGCTACAAACTGCACATGATCCCCTCGGGAATCTTTTACAAGGAAAAAATATGCGTGCTTGGCAATGGAATGGTTATTCATCCCCAGGCACTGATTGAGGAACTGGATTATTTGCATGAACGTGGGGTTTCGACCGACAATCTGAGGATTTCTGATCGTGCCCATGTGATCATGCCATATCATGTTCGGCTGGATCGGGCGCTGGAAAAGCAGAAGGGTGCGGATAAAATCGGCACGACAGGCAAAGGAATCGGACCGGCATATATGGATAAAGCCGCGCGTGTCGGTATACGGATCAGTGATTTGCTTGATCCGGAACAGTTCAAAAGCAAACTGGAAAGGAATCTGAAAGAGAAGAACCGCATTCTGGAAGAGCTTTATCAGACAGAAGGCTTTACTTTTGAAGAAATCTATGAACCTTACCTGGAATGTGTTGATCGCATCCGGCAATATGTAACCGATACGTCTGTGGTTCTGAATGATGCGATTGACCAGGGAAAACGGGTCCTGTTTGAAGGCGCCCAGGGAGTCATGCTGGATATCGACCAGGGAACTTACCCGTTTGTTACTTCTTCCAACCCAGTAGCAGGAGGCGTATGCATTGGTTCCGGAGTCGGACCGACCAAGATCCATCATGTTATTGGCGTTGCCAAGTCTTATACAACACGGGTAGGGGATGGTCCATTTCCTACCGAACTGCATGATGAAATTGGAGACCGGATCCGCGAAGTCGGAAGAGAATACGGAACGACAACAGGACGCCCAAGACGGGTAGGCTGGTTTGATTCGGTGGTTGTTCGTCATGCTCGCCGGGTCAGCGGAATTACGGGACTGGCGTTAAATTCACTGGATGTTTTGACAGGACTTGACCGGGTTAAAATTTGTGTTGCTTATGAAGTGGATGGAAAACGGATTGAAAATTACCCGGCTGACTTGAATACGCTGGCAAAATGCAAACCGGTATATGAGGAATTGCCTGGCTGGAAAGAGGATATTACGGGAATTCGCAGCATTCATGAACTTCCTGCAGAAACACAGCATTATATTGAGCGGATTTCCCAATTGACGGGTATTCCAATTGCCACTTTCTCGGTGGGACCCGGAAGGGATCAAACCGTTCAGGTTCGCCCTGTATATGCCTGATAAGAAAACATCCCGGAAATCATTGCACTTCCGGGATGTTTCCTTTATTTATGATAGGTTTCGCCCCGGTTGATCTTGAAGGAGCGATAAATCTGTTCGAGGAGAAACAGGCGGATTAACTGATGGGGAAATGTCATTTTTGAAAAGGAAAGGGTCAGATCAGCCCGCTGTAAAATGTCGGGAGACAACCCGTACGATCCGCCGATGACAAAGGCCAGATGGCTGTTTCCATAGGTGGCCAGTTGATTTATTTTCCGGGCAAATGCGGTAGAGGTAAAAGACTGGCCTTCAATTGCCAGTGCGATGACATAGACATCCCGGGAACAGTGGCGTAAAATCCGTTTCCCCTCCTTTTCCAGTATCTGCTCTATTTGCGAGGGGTGAACGTGATCATTGGCCTTTTCCTCGGCCACCTCGATGATTTCCATTCTTGCATACGGAGTTAATCGTTTCAGGTATTCGGCGCATGCTTGCTTTAAGTATTTTTCTTTTAAGTTGCCAACAGTAATGATTTGTATCTTCATAAACAATCCTTTCAAGCGAAAATGTTATTCGGCTGTTTCATCTTCGGTTGCCAACAGGTATTTCGGTTTTTTCCCGCACCATTTGCATTTGGCGTGAGGTGGGGGAGACAGGCAAAGATCCATAAGCGGGGGAATTTCGAAAGTATCTACAAAATCTTCAAGAACGATATCCACATGTTCTTCACAGGCATACCAACGATTCGTTTTCAAACCAATCTCCTCGCTTCAGGTCATATCGGAATTTCACTTTTTGCAAATGAAAATGAAACGGGCAAGCTGTGATGCCACCCGTTTCATTTTTTATTTTACCGGAATGATTTGGGAGCCTCCCCCAGTGTGACATCAGCCGTTTTTTTCTCACCGTCCCGATAATAGGTAATCGTAACTTTCTGGCCGATCTTCGTTTTGGTATACAAGTATTTACGTAGTTCCGAGCTGTTTGAGATTTCCTCGCCGTCAATGGCGACGATCACATCCCGCGGCTTAAGGCCTGCCAACCCTGCCGGACTTCCTGTTACCACTTCGGCCAGTGCCACTCCTTCACGAACTGAATCCGGCAGTTGCAAATCATTGAGTACATAGACGGGAAGCTGGTTCAGATCTATCAGACTGGTCCCCAGATAAGGCCGGTCAACCTGTCCTTTTTTCACCAGGCTTTCAATGATGGGACGGGCTTCATTTGCGGGAATGGCAAATCCAAGTCCTTCAATTCCCTGCTGCGAAATTTTCAGGGTGTTGATTCCGATCACTTGTCCGGCGATATTGACCAGTGCACCGCCGCTGTTACCCGGGTTAATGGCAGCATCAGTCTGGATGACATCGGTGGCCATGTTTCCGTCAACTTCAATGGATCGTTTGGGAGAACTGATTACCCCAACGGTAATCGAGCGCCCCAGCCCGAGCGGATTTCCTATGGCAATCGCCGGTTCGCCGGCTTTTAAAGCGTCAGAATCACCGAATTCAGCCACTTTGGTTACATACTGATCATCAATTTCCAGAACAGCCAAATCGGTAAAAGCATCACTTCCGAGCAGTTTTGCGTTTACTTCATGGTGTTTGCCGTCATCTGTGGAGATGTTTACCCGGAAGCTGGTTCCGCCTTCAATCACATGGTTGTTGGTAACAATCAGGGCTTTTCCGTTTGCTTTCTGAAAAATAATTCCCGATCCGGTTCCCTGCTGGACCTGTTCATGGCTGAAAAAGTCTCCGGACGTTTTCAGATTGATGACAGAGACGACGGAAGGCCCTACATTATTCACGGCATCGGTGATTTTGGAATTGACCTGGTAACTTGTTGTTTTTTCATCAAACAACTCTTTCTGCTGGCCCGAAGGTGCGGGAATAATTCCTTTTTCCATGAGAAACGGTGCCAGGAGCAAAACAACAAGCCCACCAATAAGTGCTGATACAAGGGTAACCCAGATTGGCGGGGAAGAAAACTTTTTTCTGAATGGATTCTGATATTCGGGTTCATCGTAAAATCCCATGGCGTTCCCTCCTGCAAGTTAATATACCCAAAACGTCTTTTTTATTAAACGAAGTGTTTTCATCAGGCCTGTTGTTATCATTGTAAGTGATTTGTGTGTAGTTCATGTGAAAAAGTTGAATAAATCCGGGAAATGTTGAGCGTGTATAATTGGTAAATGGTCTTTTGCTTCAGTGATATAAAATAGGAAAAAAGAGGAGATAAATAGAAGAAATATATATGCCAGGACAGAGGTGGGATTAGGTATATGAATCAGCGCAAGCC